>NZ_JBFRGR010000011.1:0-216682 GCF_052115445.1 Paenibacillus sp. 2RAB27 | reverse complement strand
GCAGTAGCACAAAACATAAAAAAGATCGCCCGACAGCTTGCGAAGTGCGCAAACAAAAGGGGGATCTTTTTTATTGCATGTAAATATGCGTGGAAAGCAAATTGGAGGGTATTGAAAGTTTCATGAAAGCGCTTTACTCGACAGCCTGATTTTCTACATCTATTTTCGCCAAAAGTAACTCGTCGAGCTCGATTGGCTGAAATTAACAACAGAAAATCCATCTATTTACTTTAACAGCCGAAATCCTGTCCATTTAGATGTATAAAATCCATTTATTTACCGCATCACTTAGGTGGAAGTTTTCGTCCAACGCACACGGATTCTTAATGCGCGTTGGGGCAGACACATGTCGGCGGTCAACATACTTTCTGGCGTACAAATGAAAAACAAGTCTAGTAAATGGGCTCAATCGTGCGCCCTTTACTAGACTTGTTACCCTAATTTCTTTAGTATTTCCGTGTCGTAACATCCCGCTTGGCTGTGTCTTGCGCGAAGATTCCCTCGGCAGTAATAATATTGACCGGAATTTCTTTCCCTGCCGCAAGCTCCTTGGCGGCTTTAATAATTTGCGGTCCCAAAAGCGGATTGCATTCTACAGACATATTCAACTTACCAGCGGTCATAGCCTGAAAAGCAAGCTTCGTGGCATCCACGGAAATCACGCCAATATCTTTGCCAGGCTTCATCCCCGCCTGTTCAATGGCCTTGATGGCCCCAAGCGCCATATCATCATTATGAGCAAACACATACTGAGGCACATGACCTTCAGCAATGATCTTCGACATCAATTGTTGACCGCTAGCATACGTAAAATCGCCTACTTCCGAGGCAATAATATTGAAATTGGCTTGCTGAGAAAGCACTTCCTCAAAGCCTTGTCTCCGTTCAATCGCGGGAGCTGACCCCGGTGTACCCTGCAACTCTGCAATTGTCGTGACCCCGCTCACGTTTTTCTTATTCTCGACAAGCCAACGCGCTGCGCGGCGTCCTTCTTCAACAAAGTCAGACCCTATGAACGTCGTCCATAAGGAATCATCCTCGACTTTCACCTTACGATCCGTCAATATAATCGGAATACCTGCAGCTTTGGCCTCAGCCAAAACTTCATCCCAGCCTGACTCAACAAACGGCGTAAATGCGATCACATCCACCTTGGACTTAATAAAGTTGCGAATAATGGCTATTTGTCTTTCTTGATTTCCTTCTGCATTCTGGATGAGCAAATCAATGGCAGGATCTTTCCCCGCAGTGGTCATAATCGATTCCGTATTCGCTGCACGCCAACTGCTTTCGGAGCCAACAACGGCAACGCCAAGCTTCATCTTCTTCGTGTTTCCAGTCCCCGGAATGATTTTTGGCAAAGACTCAGCTTCGTCACCGTCAACATTACCAGGGTAAGCGTTATCATTTGTAATCACATGACTGCGTAAAATAATCTTCTTCGGAATAACCTTTTCTTGATTCAAAATATCAAGGGCATACTGAATGGACTCTTTCCCACCAGTTGGACTTGTTACCGTACCGCTAAGCGTGCCTTGCTTGACCAGATCGTAACCACCGTTCATCGTCTCGAGTCCATCAATTCCGATGATTTTCACATCATGCAATCCGAGGGACTCGACAGCACGATACGCCCCAAGCGCCATGGCATCACTGTGAGCAAATACGAGCTTAATATCTGGTTCTGCCGTTAATGTTCGTTTCAACTCATCTTCCGCCTGATCACGCCGCCAATTGCCATCAATGACTTTGGTAATATGCAGCGCCGGAGTCTTCTCCAGATAGTCACGAAAGCCGAGACTTGTTTCCTCCACGGATGAGGAGCCTATTGCTCCTTTGATCTCAACAATTTTCGAAAACTTGCTTCCTAATAAATCAGCAGCCAACTTACCCGACTTCTTACCTATGGCTAAATTATCAGAGCCAATGAACATGGAATAATCATACCCTGTGACGCCTCGGCCAAGTACGATAACCGGCATATCCTTATAGGCCTCTTTGACAATAGGCGTGAGCTTCTCCGAATCATTTAAAGAGATGATGAGAAGATCAATTCCATAATGTAAAAGTTTTTGCACATCATTGATTTGCTTTTCACTATTTTCAGCGGCATCCGTAAAAATAAGTCTGACATTCTTATGTTTCTCGGCCTCATTGCGAATTTCATTGTACATGGCAATTTGCCTGGATTCATTCAAGTTCGGCTGGCTGATCCCGATCAGGAAATCCTTGTCGGCCTTATCCGACTTTAAACTAACAACGCCAAAAATGGCTAGAATGATGGCCGTAAGCGCCATCACTCCAATAAATCCATATCCAACTAAACGCTTCTGTGAGTTCCCAATCATATGTCTATTCCCCACGTCTTCTATATTCCAATGGCGATACACCCATCACTTTTTTGAACGTATGACTGAAATAATGCTGTGATTGATAGCCAACTCGCCTCGAAATCTCATACATTTTAGATGTGGGGTCGTTCAAATATTGAATCGCTTTTTTAATTCGGATATCCGTTAGACAATCAATAAATGATTTGCCGAGATCCCGTTTTAACAATTTGCTTAAATAGGTCGCATTCACATTCATCTGCTCGGCAACCTCAGACAATGATAGATCTTCTCTGTAATAGTAGGTTTCCAAATATTTCTTCGTCATCATTACAATCGGTGTCAATGTATTTTCTTTGCTGAGGCTGTTCTTCAACTCATGATAAAGCGAAGGAATCTCCTCCAGCTGTTCGGTGACAACATGGGTAAGGAGCATGCTGACACCCAAATATTGCTGCACGGAATGTTCAAACTCCTCATACTTCGCATGCAGAGCCGTCAGATCGCTTACTTGCGAGATCGCAACAATGAATCCATGTTCAACGCTGAGAACTGCAGATATCGGAACCTCAGGAAGCATTTCGGTCAAAATATTTTTGATTGCAAACTCGAGCAGCTGCGGATCCCATGTCTTCGCCGGTGCATTGATCGTCATTTTGCCCAGAGATTTCACTAGAAGTAGACTGACAGGTCCTTGAAAATTCAGCTGATAGAACTCATGATCCTCGTCAAATTGATCCTGAGTTAGTCTTTCCGTAATCCAACTGCGCAAAAAATCTTCCCGCATGGTCACGGCTTTGTCTTCAAATTTATGATTCATCCACTGTGTGTATCTTTGCTGAATCCGATCTTTGTTTAAAACCTCTGCTGCTTTGCTTACAACGGCTTGAAGTTCTGATTTCTGAACAGGCTTCAATAAATAATCGAAGACATTCAGTCTAACTGCTTGTTGCGCATAAGAAAACTCATCATGCCCCGATATCACAATGACTAAGCATCCAGGAACCTCATTTTGCAAGCGTTCAATAAGTTCCAGTCCACCCATAATAGGCATATTAATATCGACAAACATGAGATCAGGACGTACGGTAGCAGCTACTTCAAGAGCTTGTTGGCCATTCTCAGCTTCAGCCACAACCTGTATGCCCATATCTCCCCATGGCAGCGCTTTACATAGACCATTGCGAATGCGAGGCTCATCATCTGCAATCATCAGTTTCAACATCCGTTGTCACCTCATCCTGTTTTTTTAACAACTTGTATCAAAGGATGCCTCACTTCAATAGTTGTCCCTTTGCCAAGTTCACTAAAAATCTGAAGGCCATAAGCCATACCGTAGGTGAGCTGTATCCGCTCATTCACGTTGAACAAACCGATGCCATACTGATCCGAACGATGCTTCTCACCGCGTAAAATCTGATTAAGCTCTTCCAATTTCTCTGGCGGAATACCTGCCCCATCATCCTGAATACGGAAATAGATCATATCCAAATGCCTCTCTGCACTAATGCTGATCGTACCTTTCCCTGTTCGCGCTTTGATCCCGTGATAGATCGCATTTTCAATCAAGGGCTGCAGAATGAGCTTCAGCACAAAGTATCGGTACAGCTCTTCCGAAATGTCAAACTGAATATCCAACTTATCCATATAACGTGACATCTGAATAATCATGTAGCTTTCTGCGTGTTTCACTTCGTCTCGAATCGGAATCCACTCATAGCCTTTATTCAAGCCAATCCGGAATAAATTCGTCAGCGCCCCAATAATTTCAATGATATCGTCAGCTTCATATTCCTGAGCCATCCATTGAATGGTATCCAGCGTATTGTAGAGGAAATGCGGCTTTATTTGCGCTTGCAGCACTTGCAGCTCCGCTTCCCGCTTTTTCTTCTGTTCCACATAAACAAGATTGATTAGATTGTTAATTTCTTCCAACATATGATTGAAGCTGTTCCCTAATTGGCCAATCTCGTCTTTACTTTTTGGAACGAAACGCTGATTTAATTCCCCATTCTTGACATTGGTCATCAGACTCATTAACTTGCGTATAGGTCGAATGAGCGTCCCCGTAAAATACGTCGATAAGAAGACTGCCAGCGCCAAGGTAATAATGGTTACAATCAGGGTGTACAGTTGAATATCCTTAACAACCTTCTCATAATCATCATTCGGAATGACACCGATAAACTTCCAATTATTCGTAGTGGAGTCATTATACAGAATGCGATACCGCTGATCTTTAATCGTTTGCGTAAAGCTACCTTGCTGACCGTTATGCAGCATATCACTTTGAATCCGATACACAATATTGTTCGTTGGCGCATACAAAATTTGGTCTTGGTAATCGAGAATATACATAAATCCAGACTTACCTAGTTTGAGATTCTCGAATATCGATTTCAGCATATCCATGCGCAGATCCATCAGAACGACACCTAGGATTTCATGAGTTTGCGGATCCTGCACAGCGTGTACTAACGATAAGACATCGTAGGAACTGTAATTCTGTGAGGTGGCAACATTACGTCCAATGGGATTACTAATGATCAACGTTTCGCCTGGTGCTTTAATCGCGTCCTGATACCAGTCTTCTTCGGTTAGCGAGTCCCGTGTGATCCGATCCATTTCATAAGACACATAGGACCCCTTCTGGTTGACCAGCATGATTCCGGTTACTTCCTTGTTTCTCATGGCATACATCGTCATCATTTTCGTAATCTGTGAATTGTCTCCAGTTAATGGGCCTGAAACCGTAGCCATTCTCAAAAACTGACCGGAAGATGCATCCTCACTAATATAGGAGAGCACATCTTCTAGGTGACGGATATAGAGATCGACATTACTTTCAACTTGATGAATCATTTGCAGCGTATTCGCATCTGCTTGATTTTCAGAGAACGTGCTGTAGGCCCTGCTCCCCCATAAACTTAACGCAAGAATCGAAATGAGAATAATAATTAGAAAGATACTATTCAGCTTAAATCGGATGCTGCGATCCTGCCAGTAACGAATGAGTACACTCACCCCGATCCTCCTCTGTCGTATCTTCCTCTCTTTCTAGTTCTTCTTATACTATCATATCTCAACGGCATTTTGGATTCGCTTTTTCAACTTCTTGCTCGTGGCTGGATTGCGGTTTCTTTCTCTTCGAGCAACAATGACACGCTGTAACGCGATGAAAGCAAACAGGAGGAATCCGATTACGATCTTCGTCCACCACGAACTAAGTGAGMCTTGAAACATAATAATCGTTTGGATAACGCCTGCGCTTAATACGCCAAGCATAGGACCAACTAAATAACCGAATCCTCCTGTTAGCAAAATACCGCCAATGACACAAGCCGCAATCGCATCCATCTCTCCGCCCATCAAATGCAAACCATAACCAGAAAGCATATAGAAGGTGAACACAATACCGCTTAATGCGGAGCAAAAGCCACTGATCGTATAAACAGCCATTTTCGTTGCATAAACGGGCAGACCCATTAGTTCAGCGGAACGTTCATTCCCGCCAATCGCATACACATTGCGGCCAAATGCTGTGAATTTGGACACATAGATGGCTGCTGCTACCATAACTAGGGCGATAACAACTCCAACCGAGATAGTACCGCTGCCTGGCATTGGAATTCTGTAGTTCGAAATGGCGCTATAGATCGAATTATCGATCACAATACTTTCAGGACTTATCAAAAAGCACGTACCTCGCGCCAAAAACATACCGCCTAACGTAACAATCCAAGGGTGGATGTTAAACCGGCAAATCAGATACCCTTGCACACAGCCAAATCCTGTACCAAGCACCAGCACAGACGGCATCACGACAAAAGGATGAATACCTGCTCGCAGCATTACGGCTGAAATAACACTGATTAAAGCAATTAAAGAAGCAACTGATAAATCAATTCCGCCTGTAATAATGACGAAGGCCATGCCCGTTGCTACAATAATAAGAAAGGCATTATCTACAAATAAATTCAGAAATACTTGCATGGAAAAAAAGCTATCAAACATCGCTGAACCCGCAGCGTACAGCGAGAGGAATAAAACAATCGTCGCTAGAATGGTGATGTTAGCCGATGTAATTCTAAATCGTAGTTTCATTAACAAGCACCTTCTTTTCGCTTTTTCTATGGAACAGACTGTTCAATTTCAAAGTTAATACTTCGGATTGAACCAAGCTTACTAGAATAATCACGACAGCTTTTACGACCATCACAGATTCCGAAGGAACACCTAAAGTATAGATGGTGGTCGTCATGGTTTGAATGAACAGTGCCCCTAAGACCGTGCCTCCTAAGTAAAACCGTCCTCCACGCATTGAGGTACCCCCAATGACTACAGCGAGTATGGCATCTAGCTCGAACCACAGCCCTGCATTGTTGGAATCGGCTCCTGTGATATTGGAGGAAACGATGATGCCAGCAAGCCCGGCGCAAAATCCACAAATAATATAAACCGTCAACAGGATACGGCTTGCATGAATCCCCGTAAACTCACTGGATACACGATTGGAGCCAACCGATTCCAAAAACAAACCAAAGGCGGTCTTCCGCGTGACCAAATAGAGAGCTAGGAAAACAAAGGCTGCAATTACGACAGAGAAAGGTATGCCTAACAAATAGCCACCGCCTACAAACCGATAGGCTTTGTTGGAGATCGTAATAATTTGACCTCTCGAGATGAGCTGTGCGATACCACGACCTACTGTCAACAGAATCAGTGTTGCGATCATCGGTTGTATCTTCAGCTTGGCGACCAGTATGCCGTTCCAGAAGCCGCAAAGGGCACCTATAGCTAAACCTGCTCCTAAAGCGAAGACAAACGGAACGTGCTTTTGCATCAGAAAAGCAGCCAAGGAAGCCGAAATGGCTAGTACCGAGCCTACGGAAATATCAATGCCTTCCATCGCAATGACAAGCGTCATCCCAAGCGCAATAATTAATATCGGTGTTCCACGATTCAGAATATCAATGAGACTCCCAAATAAGTGACCATCTTGCATACGAATATTGAAAAAGCCCGGTGTAAAAAAAGCATTGAAGATCAAGATTAAAATAATGCCAACAGAGGGCCACAATAACTTCTTTTGTGCCAAATTCTCATATAGGGTGTTAAATGGCTTCATCTCTGCTCCCTCCTTCTGCAATCATATGCATAATCCGTTGTTCCGTTATATCTTCACCCGTCAATTCGCCGATAATATCGCGATCTCGCAATACCATGACACGATCACAACATCCAATAATCTCTTCCCATTCCGATGTAATCATCAGAATCGTCATGCCTTCCGCTGCGAGCGACAATATTAATTTGCGAATTTCCGCTTTGGAGCCGATATCGATTCCCCGAGTCGGTTCATCCAAGATAAGCAGCTTCGGATTCGTAGCCAACCAACGAGCTAAAATGGCTTTCTGTTGATTTCCCCCACTCAACTGATCAATGCGTTGTTCCATACTGGACGCTTTAATATGCAGAAGATCCGTATAGTGGTTCGCAATCTCCTGCTGTTTACGCAAGGATAACGGCTTGAACAATCCGCGTTTGGCTTGCAAAGCGAGAACTATATTTTCTCGGACCGTCAACTCACCGACAATCCCTTCAACCTTACGTTCCTCTGGGCAAAAGGCAAACCCATGTTCAATCGCTTTCATAGGAAACATCGCTCTCATCTGTTCACTGCCGATGGATAATGYTCCCTCATCCGCCTTATCGATACCAAAAATCAGCTTAGCCATCTCTGTTCGCCCAGAGCCGAGCAGCCCAGCGAGTCCCAAAATTTCTCCTTTATACAACGTTAAATCGAATGGATTGATAGAGCCCTTGCGGCCCAGTTGCTTCACCGAAACCCATACTTCGTTTTTCTTCATGCCAGCCACTTTGCTCTTGTTCTCTTCTACTTTCCACTCTCTGCCAATCATTTTGGAAATCAACTGCATTCTAGGAAGTTCTTCTGTTGGATATTCCCCAACAAGTTCACCATTTCGAAGAACGGTAATTCGATCAGATACCTCATACACTTGGTCCATAAAATGGGTGACGAAGACGATCGCCATTCCTTCATCTCTCAGCTTTCGCATGATTCGAAATAGCTCTTTGACCTCCTGTTGATCAAGACTCGATGTCGGTTCATCTAGAATAAGCAATCCCGATGAAATATCGACCGCACGTGCAATGGCAATCATTTGTTGGAGTGCGATGGAGAATTCGGCCAACGGTTTGGTTACATCGATTAGAATGCTCAGTCGCGCCAGCAGTTCCTCCGATTTGCGATTCATAACACCCCAATCAATGGCCCCTCCCTTTTTGCGAGGCTGTCGACCGATAAATAAGTTCTCCGCTACGGAGATGTTGGGACATAGATTCACTTCTTGATACACCGTGCTAATCCCCAGTGCTTGCGCATCTTTCGGTGACTTAATGCGTACGTTCTGGCCGTTAAGGAAAACTGTGCCTTTATCCATCTCATAGACACCTGTCAAAACTTTAATCAAGGTGGATTTTCCTGCGCCATTTTGTCCCATCAATGCATGAATTTCTCCTCTTCGAAGCTGAAAATCCACATTCGTTAAAGCTTTGACACCGGGAAAAAATTTACTGACTCCGCTCATCACTAACAAGGGATGTTCTTGCATATGGCACTCGCTCCTCTATCGATTTATGAAACGAAATCAAGAGCATCGAACCCGCTCTTGATTTCGTTTTCTCTCTATGACTCCTGTATGTTGTCAACCATTAACATTAGTATTTACGATTTGGAAGCGCATCGATTGCTTTTTGGCCGGAGAACACGTCTTCATTGGATTTAATCCATTTCGGAACTGTTTTACCCGCTTTCAAATCTTTCGCCGCTTGATACAATTGTGGTCCTAGCAACGGATTACATTCCACAACGGTATTTAGCTTGCCAGCTTTAATCGCTTCGAACGCTTCTTTAATCCCATCGATGGATACGATTTTCACATCTGTGCCTGGCTTTTTACCCGCTTCTTCAATGGCTTGAATCGCACCTAGCGCCATGTCATCGTTATGTGCGTAAACGCCTTGAATATCTTTACCTTCTGGCGATTTAAGAATGGCTTCCATGACTTGTTTACCTGTTGCACGGTTAAAATCACCGCTTTGGGATTTTACGATTTTAATGTTCGGATGTTTTTTCATTTCATCATCAAAGCCTTTTTTACGATCATTTGCTGCGCTCGCGCCAACTGTTCCTTCAAGCTCAACAACGTTCCCTTTGTCTCCCATGTGTTCAGCCAACGCTTTAGCTGCATTCTGACCTTCCGTGATGAAGTCAGAACCGATGAAGCTTGTGTACAAATCTTCGTTTTTCTTATCAATACCACGGTCAACTAGAATAACTGGGATTTTAGCGTCTTTTGCTTCTTTTAGAACAGCTTCCCAACCTGTTTCAACAACAGGAGCCATGGCGATGACATCTACTTTTTGAGCGATGAATGAACGGATTGCTTTGATTTGGTTCTCTTGTTTTTGTTGCGCATCGGAGAACTTTAAGTCAATTGTCGGATCAGCTTTCGCTGTATCTTGAATGGATTGTGTTTCCGCACCGCGCCAGCCGCTTTCCGCACCAATTTGCGAGAAACCGATCACTAGCTTGCTGTCGCCAGCTTTGGCAGTCGCTTCCGTTGTCTTTGCCGTGTCAGGCGCTTTCGTTGCCGAAGTTGTTTCTGTTTTGGTCCCGCATCCGGATACCAATGTTGCTAAAACCGTTGCTGCCACTAGGGCCCCCATGAATCTCTTTTTTTGCACCATTTGTGTTTCCTCCTCTAATTAAATGCTTACAATGTAATTGTAGCTTTCTGCGGTGTAAGCGTCTTTACACGCAAAAGTCATTTTTTGCACTATTCCGTCATACCCACTGAAAAGTGGGGCATAGATGTTAAGAAGGGCAGATCTCATGGATCTGCCCCTCTCTGCAACGCGCTATACCTATGCCATGTTATTGGATAATTGCTCTTGCTAAGGCTGCCAGATCGACAATATCAATGACACCATCGTTGTTCAAATCTAACTTCTGCACTTGCGCCCAATTCGGACTGGATGAGGAGAGGCCATAGCTGAAGGCTAGAATGCCAAGATCGCCAATACTCACTTTGCCATCTGAGTTAACATCCGGCGAGTTTGGAGTTCCCCCGCCTGTCACTTGCACGTTGAACGAGACCGGTGCCATTAACGTCTCCACGCCCTTTGCATTGGCAATTCGCGCTGGAGAGATTGAGATGCTCGCATTGTCTGTTGCCCTTAGCGCTTTCCAATGTAGCGTTAGCAAATCGCCATCTGTGGTTACAGTATTCGCTGCGCCAAGACTTGCAAGCAAGATATGTGCTTGCCCTGTGGCAACCTTTTTAAAGCCAAGTACAACGAGACCTTCCTTCTTGGATACGGCCGATTCAAGATCAAGCTTATCCCCATCATAGTTAATGAGGAGATCCTGAGCATAAACCGCATCCTCTGCTCTACTCGGCACATGCGTCAAGCCATATGTCATCTCGAATTGTTGGCCAGCTGGAACGGCCGTCGTACCTGACAATTTTCCCGCTACTTCGCTCGTATCGATGACATTCGGTACATCTGCCTTATACATCGTCAAATAGTCCAAATTCACATTACCAATGGAACTGTTATCAATGCGATAACTGATGACGTTTTTACCTGCTTGCAGACGCAAACGCTGCGAATCGGTAAACCATTCATTCCAATTAATGGCAGTTTTATCAGGGAAAATAGATTTAGCAAATACACCATTCACATAAACATTGATTTTGGCTCTGCCTGGCAATTGCGTTGTCGGGTTATTCGTGGATTCCCCATTCACTTGTTCACCATAGGCATAACGTGTACCAACGATATAATCACCGGCTTCATGGGCCTGTACGACGAAGCTAGCTTCAGCTCCAGATGTTGTTGGCAAATGAATATAACCTGTTCCTTGATAATTGGTATGCGTATTGTCCGGGGTAATATCACCGTAAAGAACCGCATTTTCAGCTTGATACATATCCCCTTGACCGAGATCTCCAGAAGGCAGGTCTTGCCATTCATTCGGTGAAACGGGCTGGCCAAAGTTAGGTGTACCATCTGGATTCCAATCAAATTTCTTAATATTCACTTCACGCCACCAATTGCGACCTGTATCTTTATACACTCGTGAATGATAGATCATCCAATCTTCCGTGCCGTCAGCGGATTTCACAAATCCAGCTCTAGCAGGGCCCGATATTTCACTCGTTGCTACGAAAACATCATTCGTGCGCGACCAAGAACTCGGATTTAATATATTTCCATCGGTATTCATAAAATAGGACAACCGATAGCCATTGGACGCGTAGTCACCTTCTGACATGGTGATAAATACTTTACCGTCTTTTTGTAACACACGCGGACCTTCCCCGCCTCCGCCTGGCAAGAAGGAGCGATCTACTGAAATCGTATACGGATTATCCATTGGAGCAATAGCGGGCCCAATCGGTTCACCTGCACCTAACGTCCCCCAAACCGCATATAATTGTCCCTGATGCTCAAAGACTGTAAAGTCATTCGCTTGCTTATAGACGCCATTCTCACCGGCATAAATAGCCCCTTTATCTATGAATGGGCCTTGCGGATCTGAAGTGGTAGATTCCAATACCGTTGCCATATGTTGATAGCCGTAATCCTGCCGATCCGCACAGTAATAGATGTACCATTTTCCATTAAAGAAGAAGATTTCGGGTGCAAATATACGCGTTTGCGTCCCCATTGAATCAAATACAAGCACCTTTTCACCTTGATCGGTCAGTGTGCGCGATTTGGACACATACACTTTATTATTGGAGTCCAAGTTGCTTGAGGATACGAAATAATAATACCCATCGTGATACGTGACGAAAGGGTCCTGCCCTTGATAAAGCGGGTTGTTAAACTTGTTAAATACCGCCCTGCTTGTGACGCCCATTTCTTTCATAAAATCGGATCTGGCAACCGACACGTTTTGGATCGCTTGCGAGAGACGCGCCACCTTTTCATCATCATTTAATGCTTGGGAATCAATGGTGTTTAGCGTTGTCTGGGCAGTTACCTTCTGGGTGTGAAGGTTGTTTAGTTCGTCTGAGGTGACTTTATTTGCGAAATTGTCCGCTAAGTAATCCATCTTTTGAATTTCAGCAGTCAAATCTTCTTTTTTCGTGACGAGGACATGTTCAGATGGCAGATACAGTGCTGATTCAGGCACGACTTCTCTACGTTGACTTGCGCTTTCCCACTCCATGCGCAGCCAGGAGCCGCCCCAGCCTTGCAGATATTCAACCTTGATATCATAATGCTTCCCTGCTTCTAACGAAATGGCAACACTGTCTTGCGGGTTATCCCATGTTTGTTGCCAGAAATCAATAATCTTTTCGCCGTTAATCCATAATCGGAAACCATCATCGCCAACCATATGGAATGTGTAATCCTCGGAATAATTAGGGACAATGGTGCCTGTAAACCGGGCTGTATTATAATCGGGTGTACCCGACAATTGGTTGAAAATACTTGTAAACGAGTCCCCATTTAGATTAGCAACAGCTCTTTCTCCTCGGAAATCATCGAAGTTAAACACTGTAATATCTTGACGATCATTCGGATTTTTTTCACATTTATAGAAATCTCCCATCAATCCATGACCATCCGAAGTTGGATCTGCTGCACGAACGTTCAATGGTACGTTTACTGTGCCTGTGACCAGAATGCAGGCCATGAGTATGCCGATGACTGCTTTTTTCATTTGTTGCTCCTCCTACGTTCTCGAATTCATTGCTATCGCTACATGTTAGTAAAACAACCGATTGGACTCCTACACTTGCCTACCTAATTCCTCCTTTTCCCATACTTAACGCTTGACTTAAACTTAGCATATTTATCCAAATTTAGATTTGTAATATCCCGCACTTTTGTTCAAATTTCTTCCTTTACTTCAGCCACAACTTCTACCGCTACTTATACCTCTACCTCTACCTCTACCTCTACCTCTACCTCTACCTCTACCTCTACCTTTACCTTTACCTTTACCTTTACCTTTACCTTTACCTCTACTTCTACTTCTACTTCTACTTCTACTTCTACTTCTACTTCTACTTCTACTTCTACTTCTACTTCTGCTTCTGCTTCTGCTTCTGCTTCTACTTCTGCTTCTACTTCTACCTCTACTTATACCTCTACTTGCTGCAAACAACCTCCCCCCGCCACCGCTCCAAACAAATTAGATGGATTTTATGTCGTTATTTTTGCTGATTATCTCCATCTGGGAGTAATAGATGGATTTCCTGCAGTTAATTTAAGCTAAAATCTACCAGACGGCCAATCTGGATCAAATTAGATGTATTTTTTCCATCTATTTACCAATTTAAAGGGGAATCTGAAGAATTAACTGTACATTTTACATTTAATTGGAAAACCACCCACTCGCAACCAATAGATCTCCAGCATCACGCCCTGTTAAGCTTGGAGTGCGCTTCCCTCCCCCGAAAAAAGACCCTCAGGGCACTTACCCTGAAGGTCTTCTGTGTACTACTTCTTTGGCAATAAGTCTGGCTTCTTCAATATGTTATAGATCAGCATCGCTGCTTGCCCACGATTTGTTGAATCTTTCGGGTGAATGCCATCCMCGTAACCGTGAACGAGCCCTAATTTGACCAAGGTGGATACACTGTTTAACGCATAATCTGAGATATCCGAGACATCGTTGAATGGTTGCAAGGCCGCTGCGTCTTGTTGACTCGCTAGTTTCGTAACTTTAGCCAAAGCCCGCTCGGTAAGTACCATCATGTCTTCTCTGGTTACGGATGCTTGTGGATGGAAGAAATTGTTCTCATCTCCTTGGACGATCCCCAGATCTCTGGCTGTGTTGATGGCTTCCTCGTAGTATTTCCCCTGTTCGACATCTCCGAATTGTGCTCCCGCAGCTCCCTTCAGATTTAGCGCTCTCATCAGAAGTACAACATAGTCTGCACGCGAAACAAGAAGTTCTGGGCTAAATACACGATCGCCAGTACCATTTACAACACCTTTGCCTGCTAAGTAGGCTATCGCATCTTCCGCCCAGCTGAAGTCACCTAAATCATCAAAAGGCAGCGAGCTGTCGATTCGGAATTCAGCTTTGGCATCTGGCTGCTGATTGGTACTAGCAAGGTGGGAATCGACCGATTTCACTTTACTTAGCGACATTTCAGCCTTTCCTTGACCAATTGCCTCGAACACCAAGGTATACAACGTTTGATCGCCACTATCTCCATCCACTTTCCCAACCCGCGTATGTGCCAGTTGTATGTGGTTATCCTTCACGACATAAGGAACCGAGAAACCCGGGATTTGCGTCGTAGCGGTCTTCAAAGTTAGAAGTGCTGGATCAAAGTCCACATTCAATTCATACGCATACAAATCCTTCAACTCATGACCCTTGATGACCACTTCTACCTTCTCCCCTTGGGAAGGACTTGGGTTTGAAATTGTAAGTGTGTAAGACGGTGTTGCTGTTTCGGTTGCCGCAAATGCACTAGGTAGTACAGCACTTGTCGTGGTAATTAACATTAGACAACTTACAAACCATTTATGAAATGTCATGTCGATATGCTTCCTCCCTTACCTATATCCTTATTGCATGATTTCACTAGCAACAATGGAAAGATCTTCGATATCTACTTTGTTATCCTTATTAATATCTGCTTTCACTGCATCTGCATCCCAATCTGCATCGCCTTGCTGCTTACCATAAGAAGCCGCTACCATGGCTAAATCGCCGATTGTAACACCAGCACTTCCGTTGATGTCCGTATGATAGACAGGTGGACCCGATGGCTGTTGAAGCTCCAGAATAAGCCTGTCGATCTCGGCAAAATTCGTCTTTTTCGTTAACTTGATCGTATTCAAACCTTGATTCAACGTTATCGTAATGACAGATGGATTATAACGTCCCCATCCGAATTGTTTGTAATCAATGACTTGATTGGCTCCATCGTTAACGGAAACATCTTGCTGAGCAATAACCGCTCCTCCGGTTCCATTTGCAGCCATGACCGTCATTTGGTAAGTCCCCGCTTTTTCAACGTTTACATGAAATAGGATATAGTCGCTTCCAGCTGTGTCCACATGACCTGCCACTTTGCCGCCAGAAGCTTCGTCAGAATTGTTAATTCTCACAGTTCCTCCAAGAATTGCATCCTCTGCTTCATAGCTGTACATAGAGATCGAAGGTGTGCCTGATGGCTCCTGAATCAATGCCCCATAAGCGACCGGTGTGCCGAAGTTTGGCGTGCCATCCGGATTCCAAGTGAACTTCTGTGCACGAACGGAACGATTCGCCCAGCTTCCGCCAGATTTAAGATCAGCATGATAGACAATCCAATCCTCCAAACCATCCGGCGACTTCGTAAATGAGTTATGTCCAGGACCGAATGCTCCCGCGGATTTGCTGAATACGGAACCCGTTTTCGTCCACGAAGCTGGATTAAGGACATTACCATCGTTATTCGTCAGCATGCCTAAATTGTAATTATCAGTCCAACTGCCGCTTGCCGAATATACGATAAAGATTTTATCATTCTTCATCAAAATTTCTGGACCTTCATTGATCGTCGGCGTACCATCAAGCTCCCAAGCTTGATCAGGTGAAGATAATAGCACGCGAGGTCCACTGATCGTCCATGGATTGCTCATCGGCGCAATGTAAATCTTTTGACTCACATTCGTATCGCCTTCCCAACCAGACCATACGAAATACATGGAATTATCATTTTTTACTAACACAGTACCATCAATGGCCCACTTGTCTGAGGCATCGGCAATTTTACCTTTCAATGTATAGCTGCCTTGCGCATCATTCGTATCGCTTTCGAGCACATACATGCGGTGATTATTGTTATTGCCGTCATCCGCTGCAAAATAAATGTACCATTTGCCATTAATGTTCTGAATCTCTGGTGCCCATAAACCTTTGGAATACATTTGTCCGCTAGGCGGTGTGTAGACCGTAACACGAGGCTCGATTCCAATATCCTGAAGACGTTTCGCTTTCACGACTTGAATCGCAGCATCATTTTCCGATTTCACATAATAATAGTAACCATCTTTGAAAACAACGCTCGGATCTGCCGAACCAGCTCCACTTGAGACAGGTACGATCGGATTTTTGAATTTGCCGCTATCCGTCACCGTGATTACAGCAGAAGCTGTTTTTCCACCAGCCGCCGTGACTGTAATCGTAGCAGTTCCTTTGTTGATTCCTTTCACGTTACCGCTCGTATCCACTTGCACGGTACCAGAGTGGCTGGAACTCCACGTAAGAAGCTGGTTGGACGCATCCGCAGGTGAAATGGTTGCCGTCAGCTTTTTCGTTTCATCCACTTTTACAGTCAACGCTTGCGCATTTAAGGAAACAGCATCTACACTTTTTCCTGCAAAAATAGGGGTTACTGCTTGTTTGGTTAGCTGTGTATGTGACCATTTGACATGTAAACTGGCATCTCCMGTTGCGTGAACATATTCCACTTTCACTGGATATTTTTCTCCAGCCGTTAGTGCGATCGTACCGGTTGTTTCCTCTCTTGTGCTGCTTGTTTTATTGACGACCAATGTCTCGCCAATCCACACTTTCGCGACATTATCGCTATCCACGTAAATCGTATGTGCCCCAGAATTCGTCGGTTGCACCGTTCCCATCCAGCGCGTAGAGAAATGATCCTCTCCAATGCCTACAGTTGGGTCTGGCGAACCTGTTCCCTTCTCATTTCCAAGATCGAAATCAATCTTCGGTGTGAACGATGTTTTAGCTAATGTTGTAAAGTTCTCGTCCTTGAAGTAGCTTACGTTAAATACAGGCAGCGTATCGAAAGCTGTTCCTGTTAATGCTTTAATGTCGTTCACATCCCACGGATGACCATCCGGATACGTAATTCCATGGAATGGCATCGACGGCTCCGAAGTTAATGGATTCGTATCCGATCCCCAAGGGAAGCGTGTGTTATCCCGACCGATACCGAATTCCCACATAACGAAACCGATCTCTTTCTGACCGTAATGTTCCACCATACCTGGAACCGTTTGCGTCGATCTATTCATCGCTTCATCCGCAAGAATTCCCTTGCTGACCCCGTAAGGTGTCGGGTAATCGGACTCATACGGATGCCAAGTGATGAAGTCTGACGTAGCATCGCCGCTAAATTGTCCACCTGTTGAGGATACCGGATGGTTGGTGTCGATTTCTTTGATCCAAATACGTGCATCATTCATGATCTGCTTCGTGATTTGATCCATAAGTCCACTCTCGCCATTGCTCGGCTCATTATAAATGTTCCAGAAAGCAATCCGCGAATCATTTTTATGCGCATTGACAATTCCCTGCACATACGCTTTCAATGCATCTTTATTCGCTGCATAGTTGGATTTAACTGCATCCCCAGGACCTTCTACCCAACGGCTGTTATGCGCACCGTAAAGTGGAGCTAATTGTGGCCCCATGACCGGATTGTCATTCCAACAATCATCGAAAAAGGCAAGTTCCACTTTGATGCCATGTTTGTCGGCAAGTTGCAAGAAATCTTCCAGATTGGCTAACAATCTCGCGCTATCGTTTTCCCATAGCAAGTTATGTACGAATATCCGTACAAAGTTGATGCCATACATTTGCGCATAGCCCAATTCACGATCGTTAATCTCATGATCATATTCGTTCCATTGCTGAATCTGATTCACAACATTCGTTGGTACGAAAACTGCGCCTTGTACCCAAGACCAGTCGTACGTCGGCATCTGAACTTCGCCTAAGTCTTTGACACTAATATTGTCATAGCTTGTGGCAACGTAATGAGCTCTGACACCGATCGCCCCAGTTGTATAGGTCGTATCTACCGCACTTACGATATGCTCGCCATTGATATAGATATCGATATGGCTGCCTACCGCTTTCACCTTCATGCGATAGACTGTATTTTGCGTGACTGGATATATTATGGATGCGAGTTCTTTCCAATTGTTATTCAGTCTTCCTAACTGCACACGTCCATTTGAAGTTAGTCCCGCGTAATAACCTTTCATGTTATCTCCGCCATTGCTCGGATTCGTAACTCGGAAAATTAAGCCTGCATTATCGTTATTCACGCCGTTTTTCAACATAATGTCAGCCTCATATTCAAAGTTATCGAAAGAAGTACCCGTTGCAACTGATTTAAAGCCAGGGCCTTTATCCGTTATTTGATAAGCCTTGCTTGCAACATTCCATGTTCCTTCATAGGTCGTCCAACCAGTCGCATTGTCATCGTTAAAATCATCCAAAAAAGTATGGCTGACTAGCGTGAACGTCGCACTCTGAACCGCGGAGTCAAGCATGCCATATTTAGTTGCCATAGCTTTCACCGTCGATGTGGCTGTCAAAGTGATTGGACCGTTATAGAGAGGTGACGCCGCTGTAGGCGTGCTGCCGTCGGTCGTGTAGTGAATGTCGGCACCGACTGTCGGGCTCGATATGGTGACGA
Source organism: Paenibacillus sp. 2RAB27 (assembly GCF_052115445.1). NCBI lineage: Bacteria > Bacillati > Bacillota > Bacilli > Caryophanales > Paenibacillaceae > Paenibacillus > Paenibacillus sp. 2RAB27. The sequence continues at coordinate 197,847 of NZ_JBFRGR010000011.1, read as the reverse complement.
TTTGCGAACTTGGGAATGAACCCGAATTCGGATTAATAACCGGTGCTGCCACAGGCAGTACCACAGGAGTTAACTGCTTTAATGAAACATTGTCATAAGAAACTTGTAGATTCTCATTCCATGCTCGTAGCCCAACTGTGCCCACCGAGTAGGTTGCATCTGTAAAATCGTAAGCTAACATCTCATTCACATATATGTAAAAATGAGTTCCGATTGCAATCACTTTCAGATGATTGTAGTCATTCGGCTTGACGCCGCTTACAACTGTTGAGGCAATTTCTGTCCATGCGCCATTCGTTCCCGCAGCGCTCATCTTACCGATTTGAAGCTTCCCGGCAGCATTCATGCCGGCGTAGTACGCATTTATTTTATCCACACCATCAGCTGGCGCCGATGTTCGGAAAACCACACCGCTATTGGAAGATACTGCATCCTGCGGGTTCATATCAACTTCAAAAACAAAGTCTTGATAAACCCCTTCCACGACGGACTTTGCCCCTCTAGGATTAGTAGCCACATAATTATAAACGCTTTGCGTTACAGACCATGTCGTTTGGACAGGTTGGCCCAAATAATTCGTCCAGCCTTGCGCATCGCCATCGTTAAAGTCATCGGTGAATGCTGGTGTACATTCCGCAATAATATAAGAGGATGTCACCACATTCGACACCATTTCGCCTGCTTTTTCCGCGTAAGCTTTGATGATCACATCGGATGTCACCACGATTGGTGAAGTATAGATGGGAGAAGATGCATTCGGCAGTGTGCCATCAAGCGTATATCGGATCGTTGCCCCTGCGGTTGGCGTTGTGAGCGCAACATGCTGTTCGCTGTTGTAAACACCAGCAGGTATATCGAACACTGGAGCAGCTGTCTCCGACGACGCATACTCTTTGACCTCGAGATTATCAAAGTTCGTAGTCCCCCACCATGTTCGAAGACCAATAGAACCAGAGGAAGTAATTTGTTTGCCGTCATTATCAACAAAGTCAATCTTCGGCGTAATCATATCATCGATAAACACTTGAATGTGATTGCCTACCGCGACAACTTTCATATGACCACTACTATAAGGATAGGAGACACTTGTCAATTCCTTATATTCGTTGCCGYCTGCACCAACAACTCTGGAGAGCATAAGCTTTTTGTCCACACGCAGTGCAGCGAAATAGCCATTATACCCATCAGCCACGTCACCAGTCGGCGAAGTGACTCGAAATAATAATCCCGATTGATCTGAGTTGATACCAGATACTTGGAGATCCGCTTCATAAACGAAATCTTTAAAATTAGTAGTTTGAAATACCGTCTTGGAACCTGGTGAACCCGTCGTTCTATACTGTTTCGATGCATTGACTGTCCAAGACCCTCTGTTCCCTGCATTCTCGGATCCATACGTTGTCCATCCGTCTGCAAGTCCATCATTAAAATCCTCCCGAAACACAGGCAATGGATCACCCGTTGCTGCGGATACAGATGCAGCAGGCAATAATGAAACTGTCATACATAACAGCAGCATATACGCCCAAGCTTGTCGAATCTGTTTGCGATGAAAAGCCATTACACGTTTCAACCGATTTCCTCCCTCTACAATCAACAATGTCATTCATGCTTATCCTTATTTTGACTGATGAACACTTTCATGTATTTAGATTATTTGGCATTCCTTTATACTTTTCCGACAATTCGCAAAAAAAAGAGCCCAACCATCTCAATGATGGTTGGGCCGACTTGCTTACTATTGTGTGTGATAATACGACTGTCTCCTTTGAAGGCCTGCTCTCTATGCTTTCCAGGATTGACGCCAAACCTCTTGAGGAATTGGTGACTAAGATACGAGGCATCCCCAAACCCGCATGCAGAAGCGATTTCTGCAAGGCCAACTTTTCTTCTATTAACTGGAAAATATGTAGCTATTCAAACGAAATTTGCTCAAAAAATCGATATAACTGTAAAACATGTAGTTAAAAATGCCTTTTTTGTTCCGATCGCGTAAAATGGATTAAATTAGCTGTAGGTTATCCATCTATTCAGCGCTAGATCGAGAAATCCAAAAATGTAACTGTAGAAAATCCATCTATTTGTCCCTCAAACTTATAAATTCTCTCGTGCAAATAAAAAATGCCCGAGATTATCCCGAGCATTCCAAAACAAACGTACAATTGTGTTAGTGACTTCCTCAAGCCGTTTCTTTCGACCCTTTTTTCACTAAAAGGAAGTAAGACAGCATCGCTGCAGCGCTTGTTGTTAAAATAATGACACCCAGCGGAACCGCCGTGTGTTCCCCAGCAATCCCAACTAGCGGAGAAACGACCGCTCCGAGTAAAAAGGGTACGACACCCATTAACGCGGCCGCGCTGCCTGCCATATGTCCCTGGCTCTCCATCGCAAGCGGAAAAGCTGCTGTCGATGTAATACCGATCGACGCTACAAAGAACACAAGCGGGATCACGAGTGCATATAACGGCCCATGGAATATTCCCACTAGCAAGACGGCAATGCTGGCTGCTCCAGCCATATATAAACCGAGCAACAAGAAGAATTGCTCCGACACACGATGAGCCATCCGACCGACCAACTGAGAACCGATAATCAAGGTAATTCCATTGGAACCGAATAACAATGCAAATACCGTAGGGGAAACCCCATAAATATTTTGATAAATAAATGGTGTGCCCGAGACGTAAGCGAATACCCCCGCGATCATGACCCCCTGCGCAAGCATATAACCCGTGAATGAGCGGTCGCGCAAAAGCGATCCATAATTGCGCAGTTGCTGAGCAAAATTACTAGGACTGCGGCGCTCCATAGGCAGCGTTTCTTTGAGACTCCATTTGGTCATGGCAAGGAGGAACATCCCCAGGAACGCTAATGCAACGAAGACGCCAACCCAGCTTGTTAGCGATAGAAAACCGCTTCCGGCTACAGGCGCCACAAGTGGGCCTAAGTTTCCGACAAGTAAGAGCAATGAGAAAAATTTGGTGAGTTCGTGGCCGCTAAACATGTCACGTGCAATTGCCCGAGAAATGACAATGCCCGCTGACGCAACAAACCCCTGCACAAGTCGTGCAAAGATCAGCAGCCATATACTCGGTGCGATCGCGCAAGCTATGGATGCCACAACATAGAGAGCCATGGAAATGAGCAGCGGTTTGCGCCTGCCGTAGACGTCACTGAGTGAGCCCATAACCACTTGGCCAACACCAAGTCCGAGTAAACAGGCGGTCAGGCTAAGCTGTACGAGGGATGCTGTTGTACCGAATTTCTCTACAATCTGTGGAAAGGCCGGTAAATACATATCAATGGTAAAAGGGCCAAGTGTCGAAAATAAACCGAGCAGCAGCGCTAGTCGAACGACATGCTGATTGTTCTTGTTTGTCATCTTATGAGTTTCTCCTATACTCCCATTCCATATCCGGAACTTTTCTCTGTATTTGGTTACACCATAACATAACTGTATTGTTTTTGACAACAGTTAATTGTGCGCATCGAAATGAAAAACAGACAACTGATCATTCATCAGTTGTCTGCTTCTTTCATTTTATAACTTGCTGCCAATCACCAGCACCAAGGATGAGTTCAACATGCCATTCATAGGAGGTTTTGGCTGCAATCCATTGCGCCGTCCCGTTATCGACGGCCATTTCAAGTGAATCGTAATAACCAATACTAGGCTCTAGTGCACACGTAACTCGATCATTGAACATCCCTTCGTCTATCCATACCCCAAGATAGGGAACCTTCTCAGGAGACACAGATACAAGTAGAAAGTTACCACTATCTTCACCTAGTAAGCCAGACCACCCTTCTGACACCGGTCCATTATAATAAAACTTTCGCCCATCACCCGTCACGACTGGGGAGAGCAGCGATACATCCTTCCAGGGATAGGAAGCGCCATTCTTCAAGGTATGACCCTCGTACACACAGAGCATCTCTTCCATCTCTGCTGGAAGAAGTATGCGTGTAGGCTCTGTGATGGCAAACTGCGGATGTGGCACCCACAGGAAGGGAATAGACTGGTCGCTCGTATTCTCAATCTGGTATGTCAGCCTTACTCGATCCCCAGCTGTGAACGATATTCGTCTCGTAAAGCAATATGGAAGCTGTGGACTCTTAACCAAGCAAATAATCTCGTTCTCTTCGATCGTATATGCCCAAGGGAGTGCCCATACTTCACCATGATCGGGCACATTCACACGCTTATCCAATTCCCACGGACATGCCGCAATCGTTGGAAAACATTCATCCCAGCCGCTCATATCCCAATCTGTGAAGGTAGAGCCGTATTCAGGTACTTGCAGTGCACGATCACCCGAATCCAGCATCCATTCCTTTTCGGTTGTTTTATTCACGATGGAGACCAATTTCCCTCCGAGTTTTGGGACTGTTTCTATACGGATCTGTTCACTCTCAAGCATGATCGATGTAAAGCCTTTATACAATCCCATTTGCACGTGTACGACACAGGGACTACTCATTCAATCCATCCACGATGAATCCGTGCACCCGTATGATTCGCTTCCATAAGAAGCGCTAAGTCAAATTGCTCCTTTGCCAGCTCCTTATGCCCCAAACCAAGATGCCCAAGCCCCATCATGTAACGGCAATGAACTTCATTACGGACATTCAAATTATCTTCGAACACGAGGAAGTCCGGTAAAGAAACCGCGAAATAATCGAATTTCACTTCATCAAATAGATGCTTTTCGGCATAATCAACCAATTTATTAAAGCGACGTTTAGCTTCTTTCTCATTACCTAATGCTAGCCAAGCCATCCCTTGATAGAAAATCATATCTGGCGGCTGATCATTGTAATACATCGCGCTGGCCGGCTCTTCTAATCCTTGCGATGCAATGCCGAAACACTCCTGCGCAAGCTCAGTTTCATGTAATCTTAGATGTGCAAGGCCGAGATAGTAATACACATTGTTTTCTTGTGCGCCTGATAGTTTACCTTCTCCTAAATTATCTGGATAGACGAGCGCATGCCGCAATAAAGTGACCGCCTCTTTATAGCGATTCTCGGCCAATGCTTGTTTGGCTAGTTCAACTTGTGCAAATACATGTTGGCCAGTCACTTTGCCTTCCCCACCTTCCCAAGGGTGGAAACTACGTGCTTGGAGGGCTTGAACAGCTTGCTCATGGAAACCTTGTGCATTCAGTAGGGTAATATACTCGACATAGAGATCGTCGCGCTTGTTAACCAAAGCTTGATGTTCCCCAAGCTTTGCGCAGCGGATCTCTGCTGTGTATCCAAGTTTTTTGTACAATTGATCCAACTCGTAGAAAACACGTGCATCATCTTGTCTGCAAGCGAAAGCCGTCTCCATAGCCGTAAGGGCTGATGCTGCATCACCGCGCTTGTTGAAATAAGCGAKGGACAGATTGCGATGTACCGTTGGGAAATCATCTCGTATTGAACGTGATGCTTCCCAATGCGTAATTGCATCTTCGTGTCTTCGTTTATCGTAATACCAATTTCCCAGATAGTAATGCGCTTTGTCATCGGATGCATCGACTGCGATCACACTTAGCAGCACTTGTAAATCGAATAAGCTATTCGGGAAGCAGTAGTCTGATGCTGCCGTATTGCCAGCCTTACGATACAATGCTCCTCGTTCCGAATGACCAATTCGCTCATTCAGATAGCTCAATGTGTAAGCCAACATAGGATATACGTCTGACTGATTGTGATCTTCCACGACGCGGTCCAGCAATTCAATCGCTTCCTCAAACAATCCGCAATTCGCATAATCGGCTGCTACATTCAAATAATTATGGGCATCTCCGCGCATCAGTCGCACAAGCTCAGCTTTCACTTCGTTAGCTAGGGATTGGTCACCTAGACTGGAAAGCGTAAGGTATTTCTCATTAGCTGAACCGAAATCAGCGATATCAAGGGCCAATGTCTCTTGGGAGTAGACGAATGCTTCTTGTGTCCGTCCAAGCTTGCGAAGAAGCGCAGCTTTCAGATGGCGAGCTTTGTAATTGTGTGCGTTCCGTACCAGTGAACGTTCAACGAGTTCCAACGATTCTCCGTAAACACCTTTCTCACATGCAATTTGTGCAAGTGTGAAGAAACCAGCGTCCTGCCAAGCGGCAGACCATGTCGATTTATATAGCGCAGCAAAAGCTTCTTCCAAACGTCCTTGAAGCTTAAGCGAAACACCTAACTGATAGAGAGCTTCACTGTCATAAGGATTCGGGTTCCGCCACGTGAGCGACTTCACCGCTGTACGGAAATGAGCTTCTGCTTCCGTAAATAAACCGCGGCGGAGTAACAGTGTTCCGTAGGCGACATTAATTCGGCTGTCGCTTGGGTCACGTTTTAATCCTTCCAAGTAATAAGCCTCAGGCTCGAACGTTGCATGGCGATACTGTTCCAGATGCAGCCCAGCCAAATATAGCTGCTCATTCGTTTGCAACTCTTCCGGAGACTGCAGCGGCTTAGCTGCATCGGGCACTTGCTCAATGGATGGTTTCGCAGGCTGATAAGCAATCAGCAAGGTGCCATTGGCGTCCCGAACTGTCAGTTTCAAGTCGTGTGGTTGATCGTTGCCATCCAGTGTAATCACGGACTTGAACGTTTGCGTTGGGGATAGCTCGGCAACTTCCTTCAAATATGTGCGGCCACGGCCTTTCAGTTCCACGACAGCGCCCTCAAATAGGGAAGTCGCATAAGCAAGCACAGTCGCTTCGCCTGTCTTGTCATCAACTTCTAAGTTGATGGCCGCATCGATGGATGCATTTTTCACGACACCGATATTTTTGTAAGGCATGAAATATTGCTTGAATGATTTCTCTTCATACGGCTGAAGCCACGTGAAATCAGGTTGATTGTCTGTGTAAACACCTGTCATCAATTCGATGTAAGGGCCATCTTCATCGGTTAGATTGCGATCCCATGCTTGGCCGAACTCGCCATTCCCCCATGTCCATTGCTTTTTCCCAGGTGAAACATGATGATTCGCTACGTGAAGCAAGCCTGCCCCAACACCATGATCATAACCGCCGACGAAGTTATAGTCGGATTTATAAGCCATATAGGAGGTCGGCACCGGAATATTTTTATAGCGTGAAATATCAACGCCAGCCGAGTAGTCCATTTTGTAATACGTTCCTGTCGCGATTGGAAATCTAGATACATCCCGTTTACCATGGTCGAACACCGCAGTTACATCTGGAGGAAATACCGATTGCGTATGCTCATTCACCGCTACCGCCGGGTTAGCCCACCATAGGAATGTCTGTGGTTCCGGCGTTCGATTGTACAGCTGAGCTGATATTTCCAGATACGCTTTGCCCGGATAGAGGGTGAAACCCGCTGTAACTTTCGTTCCATACATCCGATCAATTTCACTAACCCAAACGGTCGCGCTGCCATCTTCATTTTCGGTTAGCTTATACTCAACTGGACCATACGTATTCGGACGGTGATGCTGAGGCCAGTTAAACTCGATACCGCCTGAAATCCATGGTCCTGCCAGGCCAACCAAGGCCGGCTTGATCACGCGATTGTAATAGACGAAATCGTAATCATTCGTTTTATCTAGGGCACGGTAAATGCGTCCGCCAAGTTCAGGCATGATCTCAATGCGAACATATTCGTTTTCCAACATCACCATTTGATAGGGTTGTGGTTTCTTCTCATCTTCAATTTTATCGATAACCGGATGCGGATACACCTTACCCGAACTTCCTTGATAGACACGTTTCTCTAGGAACATGGGATTGCGATCTGGCTCTCCGATAGCATAAGTCGGAATCGACGTTGTTTCTTCCCAAATGCGAACTTTCTGACTCAACATGATCACTCCTTTATCTTATTGTCTCTACTTTACCCTGACAGAAGCCAATCGCCAATTGACAAAATGCTTAATGTAATGGATTATATTCTTATTTACTTGAAGGAAGTGATGGAAACTGGATACCACTAGAAAACCTGAAGGATTTAAAGAAGAGAAATTATTTATTCTCCCCGATTACATGCAGACGGAACTAAACCGTTCAGAATTGACACGCGATTTATTTATAAGCGATATTGGATTTTTCCCCCAAGCACAGCATCATTATCGAGAACGGCCCGAAGGCAGTGATGCCCATATCTTCATTTTTTGCTCAGACGGAGAAGGCTGGATCGAGTTGGATCAACAACGAACAATCGCTTTGACTCAAAATCATTTAGCCGTTATTCCGGCCAAAACGCCGCATCGCTACGGAGCATCCTCGCATGCACCATGGAGTATTTACTGGTTTCATCTGCGTGGCGACCATGTTACTTCTTTCATACGCATGTATGGGATGGATGCAGGTCCACTTCATTTACCGATTGGCGCCATGAGCGAATTTAAGGATGTATTTGATAAGTGTTATGCTCTTCTCTCTGACAAAACCTATTCGTTGCCCATCCACACGCACGTATCACAGTCCATTCGGCAGCTGATTAGCGGCATAGGCATCAGCGCAGGTGGTACGGCCAAAGACAAAAAAAGAGAGCAGTATCTCGAACTCGCCATCCGCTACATGAGCGATCGTCTGGAGGATTCGATTAAGCTCCCTGAATTGGCCAAGCATACGGGCTTGTCGAAACAGCATCTCATTTTGTTATTTAATGAAGAGACCGGATTCCCTCCGATTGAGTACTTCTTGCGTCTAAAAATTCAGAAGGCTGCCCAATTACTTAGTTTAACGGGTCTGACGATCAAAGAAGTTGCTGCAACCATTGGKATCACAGATCCTTATTATTTTTCGAGATTATTTAAGAAAATGACGGGTACTTCACCTAGTGCTTATCGGAACGTTCCGAAGGGGTAGTGTCTTTTTCCATAGAGAAATGAAGCTTAATCGCCTTACTCACATCCTTACTTATCCATTGAGCAAGTCGATAGTTGCCATTGCGATTCGGCATCAACCCCGGTAGAAGCTCTAGCTCAACATCGTCTGATTCACCAACAGGCTGAATCACATAACGTGAATTCGCATAGGAGACAACCAGCTTATTCCCCTCTACGCGAATGGTACTCTCATCCGTTCCGTTGGATACGAGTACTGGAACCGTGACGCCAATGGCGGATAACGGCATGTCTTCCGCTGCTTCAACAGACCACTCGGTTGTGACACCTTCGACAGCAATGCAATACGATTCCGTGATCGCCGCTAGGCCCTCGACACCGGGTCTTGGCATTAAATCTGCTATGGCTCGCTTATACGCAGGATGAAGATCATCACCAGGTGTACGCAGATCCATCTCGTTTAAGAGTTGAAGTCCTGTTGCGGCATAATGGACTTGGAAAGACAAAGCAGCAGAGTCTGCTTGAACATTTGCCAGATTGGCTTGCCAATGCATCTCCTCAGGTTTGGTTGGCACCCCGTCCTTATCCAAGGAGGCAAAAGCTTCATGCTTTCTTCTGCCAAAGCCTGCTAACCTATGCCAGACGCCGTGCCCATCCCTCCAAGTCAGACCAATAGCTGCTGGTGTATGCGGACGCGGAATGACTTGCTTAGCCACAAAATAATTCAAGTGCACATTTCCGCTGAGCCCAGGTATCCCCATCGAAAGTGCCGATTCATCTGGGAAATCCGCTTTGTGCAAGCGAACCCAGCCGGTTGCATCATGCCCCATTTGTGCAGACGTATCCATGACAACATGATAACTGCCTTGTTGCGGTCCTGTTGTTGCATAGATCCGATGAAAAGACTCGATCGGTACCACATAGCCGCCTAAATCCGCAGGCGTTGCCTGTTCCCGTATGCTTTCGTCAGCTCTTTCGAAGCATGAAGCAGCAATTTGAGCCGCATATAAGCTGTACGTCGAATAATAGGCGTAAAATTCCCAACCATTTCGAAGCTCGCTAGCGAACCGATTCTTCAACAACCGGAATTCTACGGGATCTTCGATCCAGCGCAGAATCGATTGCATCGCTTTCCGTGCAGCACGCTTGAAGGTCCCAGCCCATGCGAGATCTCCTTCCTTCGCATAGCGCGCAGCCTCACGTTCACAGAGATAGGCATAGGTCAAATCATTCCAAATGATTTGGTTACTCCTGCCTCCAGAGCTTGTCCCTCCTGTTGTCGATTGCATAAACAACATCGTTTGGGCACCTTTGCGCAGCTGCGAATCTAGGAATTCCTTCCATTCCCCGTCATATCCGGCATCTAGTAGTCCGCTAAGCTGTTGGCGTGCCGCCAAATCATAGGCAGCAGGTAGATTCGGATCGCGATAGAGCCCTTCCCGCGTGAACCGCGTCATTTGCGGTTTCAAATACTTGTCGATGAAAGCTATAGAATCCGTTAATCCTTCACGATACCTCATCATTTCGCCATGCATCGCATAGGTCGCCCAGTTGCGGATGGAGCGAATATCCGGAAAATTCCGAACCGTTTGACAATAAAAGGACTCAGGCTCAACCTTAGACAAATTCATTTTCCAAGCATCGCTTCTCTTCGTTTCCACCATCGGCGTCAGTAATTGATAAGCCCGAACCAGCATATAGGTCGTGAAATCAGCGTGGTCGTCCGGAACTCTATTCTCCCCTAAACAAGTGCAAGCCCAATCCATTGCGAGCAAAATTAGATCTTGCAAATCCTTACAACGATCATTCGCGAGTAGAATCGCCCCAGCTTTGGCAAAAGAAGCGGTCGCAAACTCATGCTCTTTCCCATCGCTAGGATCTAATATTCCTCCGTTTTCATTTTGAAATGGAAAGAATTGACGAACTCGCGCTTCAGCGAAATCCAGATAGATGTCACGAGATAACCCAGTTACTACACAATTATCGTGCTTACACTCTTGTTGAAACTTATCAATGTGAGGTTGAATCGGGTTTAATCCCTTTAAACTTTCTAGATAATCCATTTCATCTGCGCTAAACATGCTGCACCCCCAGGTCATCGTTAATCTTCTCTGATTTCGAATCGAAACTGGACCGTCATTTCCAGTTCCACTTGCTTGCGATCCAACACAATCCGGTAAAATGGCATACCCGTTTTGTAGTGAGAGTCTACCAGGAGATGCTCGATTTCAAGATTCCACTGCTCAGGATCGTAGATGAGTGTCACGGCATTCATTTGCAGCCGGCCGTTTCCTGTCTCTTGAGGCTCTAGAGAGCTGATGAAAACCTCTTGAAACGCAGCTGATGCTTTATTCAAAACAACGTGATCCGTTATGAGCAATTGGGGGATCTCATCCAATGGACGTTTCCACACAAACTCTCGCGTGAGGCGCTCCAATGCAACGCAGTCGTAAGCTTTCGTCAAATCAAGGGTTACTTCTAGTTCATCTTCTGAGATTTGCTGGTGCAGAATCTCTGACCTGTATGACTTGCCAAATCCTTGTCTGCAGCCATCTACAATGGGTACGGAATGCCCATGAGAACCTGCGTTGATCATCTCGTACCTAATCTTGGGTTGAAAATATTGTCTGGTATAGCGTCCTAGTCCTAAATCAGCCAGCACATTCTGACCATTCACATGTAAAATAAAGTGCCCCAGATCGTTATGATTGTGTGGCTCTTCATTATGTCCACCTTTAGCAGCAAATGCTGTAATCCCGCCATACGCATGCTTAACTTTCGAAATAACCCATTGATTTCCTGTGAAAATTTGTTCCTGAATCCTGTCGCTATCATCTGCGGCGTGCATAATTTCCGAACCCAATGACCAAAGAATCCCTCTCGTTACATCTAGCCAATTACCCGGAACAGGTTTCATTCGGTATTCGTCTGTAGGAAGCTGCAGATTGGGTACATATTGCTGTAAGCGCTGAATAAGTCCTGGATTCAAGGTGACCTCCTCGGCCGAATCCGAGAAATTGACGACTTTCCCCGCTGTTAGCATACAAAATTGAGGAAACTGTGAGATCGCTGCAACCTTCTCATCGCTGAGAAGAGAAATGCGCCCATGGGTTCGTTCCTTTAACAATTCTGCAAAATAAACAAAGTGTGAAAACCCATATTGCCAATAAGCTGGCCCCTCTGGTGTTGCACCCTGCTCATCAAATCCAGAAAAGTAATTCCGCAGAACCCCGATCACACGCCAAAGCATGCCAGCCAGCTTCTCACTATCTTCGATCATGTAAATGGCCGTTGCCCCTATACTTGAGGAGCATACCGCTGGCCAATTGTTTGTTTTCAATTCCCAGTTTTGAGGTGTGGGGTCATTGAAGTACACGTTGAAAATCCTCTTTTCAATCTCCTCGTTCACCCGATGAATGATCCAGGGATGCAAACGATCTTGAAGCAAATGAACTGTTTCCGCCAACGTGAATGCGGTCATCCCAGCAAGAAGGTCTACTGTTTCACGAGGTGGAACAGGTTGATCCCAGATACCGTTCGGATATTCATTCACGTATAGTCCCACATGAGCTGGTATTACCCACGTGTATTCGTTGCATACGTTCCAGATCGCGTTCTCTAGTCCTGACTTCCATTTCGGATTATCTTCTGTCATCGCAAGCGTGCTGAAAGTATGAACACCCGCATACAACTGTTCGAAAACATTCTGATATGTCGCTCGATCCCCCGTATCACCAAATAAAGTGAACTCCGTAAAAAGCGGGGCTCGAACGGGATTTTCAATGAGATGTTCTGCTCTCTTTTCTAAGGAAAGCCAGAAATCCGAGTAGTTGTCATCTTTCCGGATCCGACGCCAATTCTCAGGATCAGTTGCTTCTGAATAAAGGGTACGTGGTAAATGCTGCGTTTCCTCTAATGCATTCTTTAGCTGACGAAAGGTTAATTGTTGAAGCATATTTATTTCCCTCGCTTTCCTAATAGAAAAGAGCCATTGCTGACAATTGCAATGACTCCATATACGTTGGTTATCTATACATTAATTTTACGAAACTGGGCGAGGTATGAATAGGGAGTCAATTTAAAGATAAAGCTAATAAATTGCTCTCGTGAAAGAGATTGGATATGAAAAGCAATTAAAGTTACTTTTTTCAACTTATGAAAAAAAGAAGGCACTCCTTGTGAGAGTGCCCTCCTTGGCTTCGTTCGATATACCTATTCAATCGCTTGTGTTGCTACTAATAAGTTATACAGGACTTGAGCAGCTTCGGCACGAGTCGTGATGCCTTGCGGATCAAATTTGTCCGCTGAGCGACCTTGAATCAAGTTAAGGGACAATGCCGTTTTCACAAATTCAACCGCCCATAGTGATACTTGATCCACATCTGAGAAAGAGTGAGTGGCTGTACCAACAGCTTTACCCTTCTTAAACTCGTATGCTCTGAGAAGCAAAGTAACCATTTCCTCACGAGTAATTTGCGCATTTGCATCAAACAATGTGGCGCTCTTACCTTGGACAATACCTGCCTTCAAGGCAATGGATACCGCATCAGCATACCATTCGCCTGATTTCACATCGGTAAATGTCATTTCGCCTTTTTCCGTAAGTTTCAAAGTTCTAACCAGAAGCACTGTGAATTCAGCACGAGTTACACTGCGTCCTGGTTCGAAGGTCGTAGCACTTGTACCGGTCAAGATTTGCTTCGCTGCAAGTTCCTTGATTACGTTGGAAGCCCAGTGTCCAGATGGCACATCCGTGAATGTCTTCGTAACTTCAAGAAGAGCATATTTACTAAAGTGGTTGATTTCTGCCGATATGACACCATTTTTGACTTTGCCTCCGACATACTCGAGTTTACCATCATTCGCCAGATAGTAGATACCTGCCAATTTCGGATTCATCGAAGAACTAACCTTGAATTCAAGCTTGATCGGTTTATCAAACTTCGAAAGATTGATCGTTTTCCCGTCAGCTGTTTGAATAGATAAATTGAATTCAAACACATCACCGAATAGTTTATTTACTGTATTCGCAGACTGACTACTTTTGTTAATAAGTTCTTTCGCATCCGCAATGGATAGCGGGCTCATCTTCAGTGAAATGGTACCACCTTTTAACTCATCCGCGGAAAGTGTTCTTGTTAGTTGCTTTAGCACCTCGGATGGAATAGATAGGGTCAACGCATCTGATTTGATATCCAAATTGTTACGCTGAATTAGGTCAGCCGTATTCCCCGGAAGTTTGATCTCCGTCGTGTTAGCAGGAATCTCGACCGTTGTTCTTCCGTTTTCGCTTTTCGTTAATTGGCCAGGATCAATGATGACAGTACCCTCAGGTGTTGGTACTGGTACTGGTGTTGGTGGTATAGAACCACCCGATTCATTATTCGGTACTGACTTGAACGTAACATGAATCGTATGATTGCTTGTCACATTGGCAAACGTGTATGTATTGCCTGTTACCGTTTCACTTGCATTGTCTACAATCAATGTGTCGATCAAATAACCACTATCTGGTATGAATGTGAAAGTTGCGTATGTTCCTTCCGTTACAGTTACATCGCCCATGATGGCACCACCGATACCTGCAGTAGCCATGATCGTATAAATATTTGGTGGAACTTCCATGACATTGATGTGAATCTCTGCACCAGTGTTCGCAAAACGGTTTCCATCGAAACCATTCCAAGTAAATACATCTGTTCCTACATAATCAGTAGTTGGGCTATAAGTAATGTTGGCAAAATCGCTTGCGAGAATCACTTGATCTGCCACTACATCTGTGCCGCTTAATTTCAGTGCACCATGGGTTGGCAGTGTAAGAATCTTGACACTAACCAAGGCATCACCATCAAAGTCACTGAAGCCAAAGTTTGTAGCCATAAAATAAACGGCTGTGTTTACAGTAGCTGTAAGCGTTGTGTTAGAAACGATTGGTAGCTTATTCAATGAAATAGATACGGTTTTGGTAACCGCATTTCCCAGATTGATACCATCATAGCCTACAATACTCACGCCACGAGATCCAACACTTGGGGTTGTTAAATTGTTTTTGTACTGCACGGCTTGCAAAGCTGCCTGCCATTGCGCAGCAGTTGCACCACCTGCAGAAGTAAGTGTAAGAATACCTGTGGTTGCATCGTAGCTGCCTGCAATATCGCCCATTGTGCTAGGCGCATTGGTAAGCTGCAGTACATCTTCTGTGCCCTTGAAGCCATCCACGATGCTTACCATTACTTTCGCAGTATCAGGAATAGCAGCGGTATCTAGATCTTTAAATGAGATAGCACTGTCAATAGCTACACCCGTTGTATCCGCAAAGTATGTGGTCGCATTAGCAGATGGTGTGATCACAGGCCCCATCGTGTCATTTGTGGTTGTTATGGCCACATTATCCCAATAAGAAGTTAAAGATTTGGACAATGCATCCTGCCAGAAATCACCAATAGCTATGACATCAGGCTCTAACGATGTCAGTGTCTCTGTACGTACGAACTGATTGTCAATATAAATTTTAACTTTACCAGTTTCAGTAAAGTCATACTTCATCTGATGCCATCCTGTTGTTCTAGAAATCGTAGTCGCAGCAAACGCACCATTTGTTCCTCCTGCAGCAACTGGCTGGGCTGCACGTACGGCATATTTGGTTTGTGAACCTGCTGATGGAGACTTAAAGTAGGGTCCAACATACCAACTATTCTTATTAGAAGCATCAGTACTTGATGACTTTACATTTAAAACCTGATTAAGAGTTCCAGCAGTAGAATCGTCATATAGCCAAGCTGTAACCACCTTGCCATAAACCCCGCCAAAATCGCCAGTCTTAATAATAGCATTAATATTTCCGTCATTATTAGATGTAAAAGCTCCTAAAGAAGCATAGCTTTGATAGCCGTCGTAGCTTTTGACTTTCGTGGTATCTGGTATCGCATTCGGATTATATTGCGTCCAAGTACCAAGCTTAGTTGGGGATACGGATGTATCCGCTTTGATATTCTCGAAGTTCTCAAAAAAGGATGTCTGGATTACATTCACAAAAAATGTCTTTGTGATGACTGTAGCACCATCCGTTACCTTAACGGTCATAGTGGACAAACCAACAGGAAGCGAACCACCAGTTGTAAATGGCTGATTTGTACCAAGGGCATTTGTCACGCTCAAAGTAACCTGTGGATTAATTCCACCTCTGATTAATGGTGAGAAAGTCACAGCGGCACTAGTATCTGTTATGGAGGCTGTTCCCACTGTTAAGTTGTTTGGTACAGTGACGTCCAACGGTCCTTTGAGAGTGGTTGTGTCCACAACATTCACATTATCAAAGTTACCTGTACTGTTTTCCCCAGTGAAAAAGTCTCCCAACGCAATGGTGTTAAAAGAAATAGCTTTGTTGGAATACCCTACCCATACTTGATCAATATACATATCCACACCAGTACCGGATGAATAATCAAATGTAAGCTTATGCCAACCTAATGTACGAGTAACGGTTGACGTTTGCCACTCACCAGTGCCAAGTGTAGTTGAGTAATTCGTTGCAGAATTTGCAGTGTGGATACCTGCGCCATACATATTAGCAATCTTATCAAAGTTTGTTGCACCACTGCTGTCAACATGTGCAATAAGGCTCTTATTGCCTGCCGCCATGTCGTCATAGAAATCTACTGTTGCAACCTTTGCATAGGATGAGCTTAATACTCTATAGACTGCATTTTTGTCTACAGAGCCATCTAGTTTAAAGCTAAAGTTACCCTCTGACTTAATCGTTGAATCGAGAAGAGGCGTACCAAAGCCCCACTTCCAGTTAGCAGGATGCCATGAATCTTCAAAGCCATTAAAGTATGTGCTGCCCGGTGGATAGACAGGCGTGTAAGCTGAATCCTCTGATAATCCCAACTCATCAATGTAGCCTCTTAACGTGTTGGTACCACTTTTTTTCACATAGTAAGCCAAACTGGTATCATTCGGTCCAGTTGTAAAACTAATACTATGTGTAGGGCGGGCTGTCGCACCAGCGACACCAAAGGTTGAAGCCGTTGCTTGCTTTACAGGTGGATTCGTTGCAAGCCCAGTAATCCCTAATTCAAGATAGTCTGAAGCTGCTGCTGGCGATTGTTTAAATACGATGAAGTCCATAAACATACAAGTACGTGCCAAAGCCGTTGGGTTTGTGTTTATAAACTTCAAGTAAATATCCGCTGTTGTACCGCCTGCAGGTAGGTTTGCCAGTGTATTTATAGCCCTATAGCCCCAACCTACATTACTACCCAGTGTCTGTGAAGCCATCAACACGCCACCTGCCGCTGGGTCACCCTTATACATCTCTATCTTACCAGTAGAGTTTTCAGAAGCAGTACCAAACATTACTTTGTCTACACCAGTTGCAAACTCAACATCTGGGAATTTTAGTGTAACAGATGAACCTGAAATAAATGCGCCTTCTGAATTACGGAAACTAAAAGAATCAGGAGCGGTTGCTGGTGTGACTGGAATTGCATCTGAATAGTATCTACGTTCACCCATTACCTTACCCCAAAGCGAGGCTGTGTACTTGGTGTTTGGCTTTACAGTAACTGTTTGGGAAATCTGTTCGTTATTTTTTAGGACTGCACCTGTGTAGCCATCTTTTATAAGCATACCTTGTGCTTTTTGTCCACCGTTTCTAAAATCCCATGCGTTATGTGTAATGATGGATGGAGAACCTATAGTAGTCCAATTAGCCAATCCGTCCACAAAACCGCCGTTCTTTAGCAGCTGTTGATAAGGTAATTTCTTCAACTGGAACGTTGGGTTAATATTTGAAGCATTCGCCATATCATAGCCAGCAGTCCAAACTGCTCCCGGCTGAACTGCGCCTTGTACAGCAAAACCCGTCGTGTGTCCATCTGTTACACCTGGAATTTCGATGCTTCGATACTGCTCTGGTGTTTTCAGTCTGAAATCGCCATTGGCTGGGTCTACAAAAATTGCACCAATAACAGCATTCGCACCCGTAGTATTATACTGCTCAACTGCTCCATTGGCCGATTGGGAGGCAAATGCGCCACCAAAGATGTTGCCAATGATTACCGTTCCAAAAGTTTCAAGTTGATCATTAGTGTCGCCCCAAGAGCTAAAACTATTGTCTTTTGAGTTGTGAATTGTATTGTTTAGAATCGTCATACGCTCGTTAGGCGTATTAAAAAGCATAGCAACTTTCGTGTTGTAGATAATGTTGTCATAAACTTTTAAGTTTCCAGACACGTTATCAGGATAGATCCCCTCTACGTTTGCCGAGTTAGGTACATCATAAAGAATATTGTGGTGAATTTCTGAACCATCAAAGTCATGGTTTACAAGGTAAATGATACCGCCATCGTAGGAAATCTTCATCGTATCATGCATCTTGTTGTACTGAATGACGGAGTTTTGGAACTTACCGCCAATAGCTGCACGACCCACGTTATAGATTTCGTTGTGGCTAACCAGCTGATTGTAGCCATAGATTCCTACACCATCTTGATAATAACCAAAAAGGTCAACATCGTGAATGTTGTTGTTGATTACCTTGTTGTCATGCCCCAACATTTTGATGCCGTAACCATACATGTCTTTGATTTCACAATCACGCACCGTGTTGTTATAGCCATCTAACTCAAACGATTTTGTAAGTCCGTCTGTTAGCACACTCATTGTAAAAAGTTTGTTATAGGAATCTACTTTTTCGATAACAGCACCTTTGAATGTGTTGTCATGAGAGTTTTTAAAGTTCACTCCCGCAGAACGAATGTTAATACCTTGAATGGTAATATTTGAAAGCCCCTCTAAGTCAAAAACATTCTCTCTGTTTTTAAACTCAACTTGACCGCTACTTGGGTTAATAACCGAAGCGGAAGCATCTGTAAAGTACACATACAACTTACCGGTAGCAACATCTTTATACCACACTGCTGCGTTCGATGGTTTTGTAGCTGCGCCCGCAATAAGCTTAAGTGCTTGATAGCTGTTAGAAAGATACATACCACTTGCTACACCAAATGATTTTGGTGTGTATCCAGATAACGGCCATTTAAAGGTGATTTTATCTGCTGTATTGCTAAGAACTTCACCGGTCTGTGCAGAGAATCCATTGTTTGACGATGCATAAACGAGTGCACCTGTCCATGCATTCGTTGTCATGCCAGTAAATCCACGTACATACTCGTTGTCATACGTTAAAAATTGTCCGTCTGCATTCACAGTACCCGATGGGTCAACGTCTACATTTGTAGCACTCACAAATTTTCCATACTTTGACTTGACTAAGAGTTCACTGTCTTTTATATATGGAAATCTTGCTGGGCTCATGGATACAGGGTTACCAGTCGAATCCGTAAAAAATGCAATGTTGCCATTACCGCTATCAAAATTCCAAGATACATTAGCCTCAAAAATGCCAGCATCTGCGGTTTCTGTCCATCCTGCCACCAAGTCGCCTCCGGACATGATCACTTTTTCACCGCCGTAGTTCTTGAATGTTACATTGTCACTTGCAGGTGTAACCGTCTCACGATAAATGCCAGTCCTAATCTCGACGGTGTCACCGCTAGTTGCCACAGTAGCGGCTTTTTGGATGGTCTTAAACGGTGCAGCTAAAGAACCATTGTTATTGTCGTTTCCATTTGTACCATCAACGAAGTAACTTGCTGCAGCTGCAGCAAATGTTTGTACCGGCATCGATAGAATAGGCGCGCAAATCATTAGAATCGCTACCAATAGGGCTATCATTCTGCGCGATTTTGTAAACGCTGTCATTCGAGGGCCTCCTAAAATAAAATCGATTTTTGAGTAAGAGAAAGAGAGCCATTGCAATAAAACAATGGCTCTTTTCTTCACATCAATTTCCTACAGCCTATTTCTTCGTTTTCAAGAATTCATCCACTTGCTTTTGTAGTTCAGCTGTAATTTTATCTGAACCTGCCTTTTTCATTTTGTCAATAAATTCCTTGTATTTCGCATCAGAATCAGGAACAGCGCCGGTTTCAAGAATTTGTGTTGCTCCCGAACCCGCATATTCTTTTACAACAGCCTGAATCTGAGCAAGCTCCGTTTTAATTGGATCCAGATTAGGTTTATATCCTAGTAATGGAGAAATTGTTGCACCTGCATTGGTATCTTGCCAAATTTTCGTGAAATTTTCTGGATTTGCTTGTGTTTCGAAACTATTAGCTGTATTACCAGAAGCCCAGTTCCATTGACCATATTTCGCATCTGGAGTCCCTTGACCTGAGTAACCGATAGTTTCAATTTTAGTATCAGAAATCTTCTTGTAATGCTTACCTTCAATACCCCATACAAGAAGGTTATATAAATCTTTTCCTTTCTGCGAATCTAATAGGTTTAGAAGCTGCATCGCACGTTCTGGATTTTTAGACGTTCTAGGAATAGCTAAGTTAGTTGAATCAGACAAGTTGGAGATCACATACTTCTCTTCCATAGGAATAACCTGAACGGGGAATCCATATCGTGTACTATCAATCTTGGATTGATCTTCAATGCTGCCAACCATCGTATGGAACCAAGCAATATTTCCGTCTGACTTGCCTTCATCTTGACGTTGATTTTGCATGCTCAAGATATCTTTGCGAATGTACCCTTTGGCATACCAATCCGTCATCGTTTTGATAAACAACTGCTCTTGCTCGGTTTCATAAATATTGACTACCTTTAAACTTTTCGGGTCTTTCAAATCACCAGCTAATTTGAATGGTGCAGTTAACATATTGTGATGCTGCATTCCTGGAAGATTCGCTGTGCTAAAGCCTTTGCGTAATTGGTTGTTCTGCTTCAACTTCTCAAGATAATTTTCAATAACAGCTAAAGATTCTTTGGAAACTGGCCCATATTTATAAAAGGTTTCCTGCGCAAGCTTCGGATCGATATATCCTTTATCGATAAACTCTTTCGGTACACGCAGCGTTGGACGATTATCTACAGCTTGTTGATAGTTTGGAATCGCATACAATTTACCATTCACACGGGCACGGTCCAACACCCAAGCAGGAATCTCTTTTTTGAGATCAGGTGCGAATTTATCAACCAAGGCATCTAGCTCCAAATAAGAACCTTTGTTGACTTCACCGGGATAATCCAAGACATAACCTGTCCAAGCAATGTCAATTGGTTCTGCCGCTGCCGCCATTAACTTCCATTTATCTGCATATGCCGTGTTAACAATGGGTTCAAATTCTACCTTTGTATTTGGCAATAGCGTAGCCAACTTCTTGTTAAACTCATCCCAAACCTCTTGCGAATCCGCTTGTTTCCCTGAACCAAACGTGACAAACTTTAATGTCACCTGCTTTGGTGCTTCTGAGGCTGCAGCACTTGCTGTTGCCTTAGTCGTGGTGGTTGGTGAGTCTGTGCTCGTTTTACTACATCCGGTTATAAGTAAAGCCGTTGTCATACTTAGAACAATCGTCTTGCTAAACACACTTTTAAGCGTCTTCATATTTCTTTTATCCCCTTTCAATCTGCTCAAATAGTATATTATACAACTCCGAAGCCAAGCAACAACCTCGGAATTGGTATAAACATGTAATTATCCTTTTACAGCTCCAACTGTAAGACCTTTAGAGAAATATTTTTGAAAAAACGGGAAAACAAGCAGTAATGGACCCGCAGCCACAATGGCCATTGCAAAGCGAATGGATTCAGATGGAAGTTTATATAAATTCACATTTTCCATCGTTAAATTGTAAGTCATCGCATTCTTGAGGAAATCGATTTCCATTAAAATTCGTTGCAATAGAAATTGCAGCGTGTAGAGCTTCTCATCACGAATATAGATTAAGGAAGTAAACCAATCATTCCATTTATCTAATAATACGAATAGCCCGATGGTTGCAAGTGCTGGTTTAGATAATGGCAGTATAATTTGCCAATAAACTCGAAATTCGCTAGCGCCATCCATTTTTGCTGATTCGACCAGAGCATCAGGCAAACCTTGAAAAAATGTGCGTAAAATAATGATATAAAAGGCATTTGCAAGTGTCGGAAGTATATACACAAAGATCGTATTATTCAGATGAAGATACTGTGTGATGAGAATGTAACTCGGAATAAGTCCGCCACCGAATAGCAACGTGAAGAAAATAAACATCACAATCGGTTTACGAAGCTTAAAATTTTTGCGAGAAAGCGCATATGCACAAGTGGACATCACAATCAATCCACAGAACATACCTCCCACTGCCTGAACAGATGTTGTTAGATACGCGTATAAAATTTGGTCCGGCTTACCGAATATGAGTTTGTATGCGGTAAGATCAAACTGCATCGGAATTAACTTATACCCATACTGCAACAATGATTCCTCGTTAGAGAAAGAGACGGCGATAACGAGTAGAAACGGTATGATAAATGCTAAACTAAATAATACCAAGATGACATGAATGAATTTATTGCCTAAATTAGCAGAGAATGACTTAGACATTCTTGGCGCCTCCTTCTTACTTTTTTCGAACACATTAGAATAACGAATTCTCAGGTCTTATTTTAGTTACAATCCAATTACTAATGACGATTAGAATCAGTCCAACAACCGATTGGAACAATCCTACTGCGGCCGATATGCCAAAGTCCCCAGCACGTAATCCTCGATAAACGTACGTATCAATGACATCCGTTGTTGGATATAACACCCCGATATCCCTAGGAATTTGATAAAATAACCCAAAGTCTCCTCTGAACAGATTACCAATTGCCAGAATAATGATGATGGTCAACACTGGGGCAAGCGATGGAAGTGAAATGGCGAAAATTTGTCTCATTCTTCCTGCCCCGTCAATCTTGGCAGCTTCAAACAATTCCGGATCAACGCTCATCAAGGCAGCGTAATAGATAATGGAGCTTAATCCAACAGTTTTCCAAATTTCAACCGATACGATGATGTAAGGCCAATACTTGGCATTCGAGTACACATCAATCGATTCGAATCCGAAGAAATGCAGCAATTGATTGAAATAACCTAATGTAGGATTGAATAGCGCGTAGGTCATGTATCCGACTAATACCCATGATAGAAATTTCGGCATAATCATCGATGTTTGATAGAATTTCAATGCCAATTTCCCACGAATCTCGAACAGCAAAAGCGCCACTGAAACGGCCGCAATATTACCCAATACGATAAATATAGCCGCATAGCTTACTGTATTTCTTGTAATCCGCCAAGCATCCATGGAGGTAAAGAAGTATTCAAAATTTTTGAACCCGACCCAAGAACTCCCTAGAATGCCTTCGCTATACTTGTAATCTTTAAAGGCGAGTATGATCCCGAACATCGGGGTATAGTGGAAAATCAGGTAATAGAGAATCGCTGGCAATGTTAGAGCAAATAAAGCTATATTTTCTCTAACTAATCTTTTAAAGGAATTACTTCTGAGTGGCTTAGTGTTTACTTTACTTTTTGTTTCATCCGATAGGTTATTTATGACTGTCTCTCTCATCCTGCGCTCCCCCTTTGCTTTAATTTAATTCTACGAAATAGGGGTATAATTGAATAGGGAGCCAAATTAAACAAACGGTTACCAAATTGTGCAAATCACGGGGATAAAGTTACTGAATGCAAGTAAGGTTACTTATTTCAACCAATACAGTGAAAGAACCTAGAAATACTCCAAATTCCAGCTGCCTTTGAGCTATAATGAGGTAAGCGATAAGAAATGCATACAGCGAGAGGATGGCGTACTATGTACAAACTTGTGCTAGTTGATGACGAAGAGATTGTACGCAGAGGATTAAGATATTTCCTAGATTGGGAATCACTTGGGTTTCAAATCGTAGCTGATTTCGAGGACGGTAAAGAAACAATTGACTATTTAAAAAACAATGAAGTTGACATTGTGTTATCGGATATTCGAATGGCAGAGATTAATGGCATCCAATTAGCCAAACATATCTATGAGAACTACCCGCAGATTCGTGTCATTATCATTAGCGGTTACAAGGATTTCGAATATGCTCAACAAGCCATTGCTTATAATGTAGAGAATTATTTGCTAAAGCCGACGAAATACGATGAAATTACACATGTATTCGAAAGTTTGAAATTAAAGTTGGATCAACAGAAAAGTGCTACCATTCACCAGCAACAGCAATCTGTTCGCTTTGATGAGCTTCTTCCTCTATTGAAAGAGCAATTTTATACAGATTTAGTCATGGGAGCCTTACGGAATACGAATGAGCTTTATAAACGCGTACAATTATTATCTCTTTCCTTAGACCCAACCCATTGTCCATGTGCTTTGGTTGACTTAGAGCTATGTGAGCCTGAGAAGCTGACCATAAAGCCAGAAAAGCTCACTTATTCATTAAAAAGTATTTTCCTAGCTGAGAATGATAATTTTTTATATAAAGCCGTATTCAATGAATATCAAGGAATGAAGTTACTCGCTTTTCCGAATCAGGCAATTCGGCAAGAGGACCTAGAAAATCAACTTGTTCTAGAGATGAATGAAATTATTTCTCGAATCCGAAACAATTTTGATATTGAGATTCGTTATGACGTAACAGCTACATTTCATAACATGGTTGAACTAGCGCAATTTAGTGTACCCTTAAAGCTGGTCTATGAAGAGACACGGGGAAAAGATCGGTTAGAGCCAATCGAATATGACAATCTGTTGGAGAAGTACAAGCTGTTCATGGCCCATATTACGGACGGTCAAATAGAAAATACCATGAGCTTGCTTGATCGATTCATGGACGAATTTCGAGATCTGCCAATCTCCTTTGTTCATCGTTTGATCATGGACCTGTTCGCTATGGTTTTTCGCTATTACGCAGATCGGGGCTTGGTTGGCAAAATACCTCATGAGACCGCTCACAATTACCATGCTGTCATAGAAATAGGCGATCTGGAAAATGTACGTAAATGGGCCAAGCAGTTCATCCGTGATCTCATGGTACTTAATATGAATTCCAAAGAAACGAATGCCAAGTTAATCGTCGATGCAGCGCAGAAGTATATCCTGCAGAACTTTCATCGGGATTTGTCGCTTGAGGAAGTGGCTAATCATGTTTTCTTGAATCATATCTACTTTAGTCGGATTTTCAAGCTAGCCGTGGGCATCAATTATATCGACTATTTAACGCAATTACGTATTCAAAAAGCGATTGAATTGTTGGAAACTCGCCAATATAAGATTCATGAAATTACCGAGAAAGTTGGGTATCTTAACAGCAAATACTTTGCTCGCCTGTTCAAACAAACAACGGGCGTCAGTCCTAAGGATTACATTCGACAACAAAGCTTGCGTTCAGAAGGTGCTGCACATGAAAACAAACCGTAATCTACTTCAAGCTGTCCGAATGTATAAGTTTCAAAGCCTATTTATCAAGAGTTTAATCTTGATATTTCTGCTAGTGATCGTTCCTTTCACAGGATTAAGCATCGTGATGTATGTACAGATGAATAAAGCCATCGAGACAGAAATAAGCGGCGTTAATATGAATGCCCTTTACCGTGTAAAGGACAGCATTGACACGATTTTCAAACAGATGGACCATGTTTCTCTAGAAATGATTTATCAAGATGACGTTGGGTCCTTTATGTTATCTCCTTCTGACACCAACGATCTTTCTGCCAAAATGCAATCCATTCATGACAAGATTTCGATGTACACGCGATCCTTTAAATATATGGATTCCATATACGTGTTTTCGGAAAAAAATACCTATATGCTCTCCAATCGTTTTGACTCTCCCTTAACTGAATTTGATGACAAAACTTGGTATAAAAACGTCTATCAGAAAATGGACAGCAATCGCACATTTATGGATCTGCGTAAACGAAATGATACGTATCCATTCTACATTTCCTTTACGCGACCTGCTTATCTCTATGAGAATAAAATTGGCGCTGTTACTGCGAATATTGACATTGAAGAACTTCGTAAATTTCTAAATCAAGCCGATAAGCAGTTAGAAAATACGTACATCGTTGGTGGAGATGTCGTCGTTTACAGTCATAATCGGAATGAATTCATGTCCAAAATCAGTGACATTGATCTTCTGAATCGTGCGGAAATCCTTACTGAAATTACATCTCCTACATCATCGATTAAAACGATTCATAAACAGAAATATATTGTTTCTGTCCTTCCTTCTGAGGATAAAAATTTAACTTATATTTCATTGCTGCCGCTCAATAATTATGAGCAAAAGATGAAKGATCTCCGTACTTTTTTATATGTGTTTTCTGCCATCGGCGTTATCATCGTCTTGGTCGTTTCTATTTTGATCTCCATTAAAACGTTTTCTCCTGTTAACCAGATCATGTCGATGATTGAAGACCAGGAGAAGTTAGAGCCTCTCATGGACTCCAATGAGAAAAGTAAATGGAACGAAGTACGAACCATCACCAGTTCGATCTTTCGAACACTCGACGCCAAGAAAGGGCTCGAACAGGAGCTTCAGCTCCGTATGCATTCGTTACGAAAAGCCCAAACGATCGCTCTGCAAAATCAGACGACGCCGCATTTCTTATATAACACCTTGGAAACGATTAAATACCTAGCCATCGAATTAACCAAAGGTCACAATCAAGTATCCAAAATGGTTACAGCCCTTTCAGATCTGCTGCGACGTAGTCTGGATACCGATCAGCCATTGACTGATATTGGTGATGAAATCCAGCATGCAAAGCAATATGTGGACATTATGCAAGCCCGATATCCGAATAAATTCGATGTCGTCTGGCAAGTCCAGGAAAGTCTACTTTCTTGCCAAATCTTAAAGATTTCCATTCAACCGCTATTGGAAAATGCGTTTCAGCACGGGATTATTCCTACTCGGAATCCAGGACAGATTATCATTACAGGACTGCGTACATCGGACGGGATTGTCATTACCGTTTCTGATAATGGGAAAGGAATGCCAGAAGATAAACTCGTTAGTCTTCAACAAAAGCTAGCCAGCGGGGTTAATTTGGAGGAAAAGCATATTGGTTTAAAAAACTTAAATCAGCGTATTAAATTACTGTTCGGTGACGCTTACGGGGTGTTCATTACACCAAATCTGCACAGAGGTTTAGCCGTGTTTATCGTGATTCCTGAAAAAAATGTCAGCCAAGACATCGAATAAATCAATGAAAACAGCCGGTTTAAGAGTCGCTTGACTCCTAACCGGCTGTTTTTATAGCAATCGCTCCATTTTACGCCAAATCTGCTGGCCCTCTATCGCTTCTTCCCATAGGTCAAAATGAGGGTACATCACCTCGTGCCAATTCGTCGGTGATTGCTTCGTGGTCAGCAAGCCTTGACGAGTGATCGAGCTAATCCTGCTTGGTAACTCATGATAGGAGAATATCAGCCGGTTATACATACCAATCATGTACGTCTGATTAAAGCTGTTGGGTGACTCTTCTTGCTTCTGGTAATGATAATAGATATAGCTCGGCACCATCTCTGGCTTTAATCTCGCTATCGAACCTACACGCTCATCCATCGAATGATTGCCGCGCCAATCTTCGTCCGGTATGCCATCATGAAACACGTCGATCATGGGAATTGTCAATCGATGCAATGTCTCATTGGTGCTGACACTTGTGTCGGGCTCTTTGGGCCACTTCTCCAGATAGCGTTCGAAAGAAACGGGCCAATCCCACAGTGAAACGCTGTGACTATCTACTGCCTCGGCGTAGACGCAAACATATAAATCGCAAGCAAACACAGCTACTTGCTCTAGACCTGCAGCAACCCACTTATCACGAAGTACAGCTTCGCTTTCCTTCACGATTTGCTTGAACTGGTTAGCCGTTCCTCTACGCGTTTGTGAATAGAACAATACTCGTTGCATGCCCTTCACTCCCCTACATGCCCAAATAGAAAGCCTTCGCATTGTGCATTCGCACATTCGCACGCTCTTGGTCGCTCCAATGATCCGGCAGCAGCTGTTCGAATAATTGAACAACCTCTTCATACGTACCTGCCATTAAAGCAACCGGCCAGTCACTGCCAAACAGGATACGATTTGGACCGAATTGCTCTGCCGTGTGATGTATATACGGCGCTAAGCGCTCTGGATTCATGCCCTCTGCGGGAGTGATCATGCCGGACCATTTACAATATACATGAGGGAACTCGGATAACTTATTGATATAGTCTGACCAGATTTTTATTTCACCACTACCAATAGGGGGACCACCTAAATGATTAATAACGGCTTTTAAGTTTGGTACTTGATTAAGAATTTTCAATACTGCTGGGCATTGTTCAGTACTAATAAGCAGGTCGACTTTAAAGTCATCTACCTCCAACAACTGGAGATTCACTATCATTTGATCTGACACTTGATCTTTGTATGTCTCGAAGATAGCTCGGTCCAACCTGATCCCAACAAATAGCGGGTTGTTACGTAAGCGTTTATAATCGTCAGCAAAAGAATCCGCACATGGATCAAGATAGCCCACTACACCGAGGATCCGCTCATCTTGGCTTGCCAGTTCAAGCAGAAATTCCGTCTCTGCAACTGTCGGC
The DNA here is from genome assembly GCF_052115445.1 of Paenibacillus sp. 2RAB27. Classification (NCBI taxonomy): domain Bacteria; kingdom Bacillati; phylum Bacillota; class Bacilli; order Caryophanales; family Paenibacillaceae; genus Paenibacillus; species Paenibacillus sp. 2RAB27. The sequence continues at coordinate 169,557 of NZ_JBFRGR010000011.1, read as the reverse complement.
GCTGCCTGAACCGCTATGAATCCATGTAATTCGTCCGCATGCTTAGCCCCAACAGCGTCAGCTAGATCGGATGGCATGTAATTCTGGTACAGAATTGGATTACTAGGCTTCAGCCAGTGATAATCGCCACGCTCCAACTGCCAGAAATGGACATGCGTATCGAGGTAAATTATCATACAATTCGACCTCTGATCATCTTCCCTGTCATATCGTCCAATTCTGAACTCCATGGCGTCTCATAGGTAGGCTGATTCACGTATCGTTTCATGTGCAGCTTGAGTTGAATGCCMGCACCTGGAGCTAAGCTTACAGGCAACCACTTGCCATCTACGGCACCTTCGCCAACTTTATCGCCGCTCTGATTATAGCTTTCCATGTACGTAAATTGATGTTCACCAAAACTGCCCGCTTGTACAACTACTTCATGTTCTTTAAATGAAGATAAGTTCACCAGTGTTAGTGTGACAAACTCGTCGCCTAACGCTTCAACCAATGCACCGATATCCTCTGGAAGACCGCAACGCTTACGTTTGGCATCGAAGTAACGTACACGAGCATGCTGCAAACCACCGTGGGAGATGTGCATGGGAGCGCCAAGCATCATTTGAAGCAACCCTTCAAAGTAAACCGGCGAATATTCCTGCCATTGATGAATGCTGTACGGATGATCCCAGTCCCAGCTAGTTGGATCGCCCTCGGGTGAGCGCAGCTTTTCTAACTGTATGGTGATCAACTCTAGATTTTGCTTCAATATTTGCTCCGGATAATCTGGGAATTGCCCTCTCATATATAAATACCAAGGCRCTGTGTTCGCAATATAATGTTTCGTTTCCTTACGCGTTACTGGATTTCTTCCCGAGATGGTAGGCATGTCAATGTTGCGGAAATGATCCTCGTATGGAATTCGGTCTACACGTGCTGCATCTTCCTCCGCCATCGAAATCGTCCATAAGTAAATAGGATACGTCGGAACTTGAATTCGATAGTCCGTCCAACCAGCATCAAAATGTTTATTCGGCACATGCCATTTCCCATTGATTTCTTTCCCTAATTCCCAATTTAGATCCAATTGCGAACGTGCCAAATCTAACTTACTACGATCACCTGAAAGAAGTACGGCATTCATGCCCGCATTTGTCAGTGGCTCGATAATAGACATAAATCCGTGCGGCCAGCGGTATCCATAGTATCCGCCCCACCATTTGCCATCATTGTACTCACCGATCGTATCGCTTAATCCAACGTTATCCGGAATCAGCCCACCGTTACGCTTCGTGCGTTCTTCCCAAGCTGCCAAATAATCCAACACCCACTGGCGATAAGATTCATCACCTGTATACATAAAGGCATTGGTCATGAGTCCAGTCGAGTTCAAATTAAGCGGGACATCGCCTTTCGCTTTACGCTCATTCATTCGGCTTATAATCTCGCGATAGATGTCATCGTCGGACCACTTGCACTTTCCGCTTGCGAAGTCCACTCCGGGAATATCCTCGAATGGAGCTAAGTAATCGTCGAGTACACCGCGGTGCGTGACCCAGTCTTCTTCCGTCATTTCAAACCGTGGTCCCTTGCTACCTGTAATTGGCGAACGCATCAGCTTCCGCTCCGCATCAAAGTTAGGGACTTCAGGGTCTCTACCCATATAGAGCTCAGCAAACTTCACCGCTCTCTGACGATTCTTCAGTAGAAGTGGATCGGATAACCCAAGGAAATAAAAATATAAATAGCCTTCGCCATGATGCATCCAATCATAATAAGCGTCGAATTCATTATGAATTTGACCATATTCCGTCCATTGCCACGTAATGGCATCCCACATAAGACGGGATAATCGCAGAATTTCTTCATTGCCGCCGAGCGTGTACAACAAAGATAAATTCATAAACGCTTCATAGGGGTCATCGGATCCATCCATCCCTGGCCAGTCTTCTCGCCAAACAATGGTGCCATCCTCCCGCGTATAGCGTCGGACATATTCAACTGCTGCCTCATTTAAGGTATCGATTAATTTCCGTTCCATTAGTGCCCAAGTTGGCGGACTCCACGCATCGGCTGCATGGATTGTACTCGTCGTGGCATTGGAGCTATTCTTCTGTGACATGGATCTTTCCTCCTACCAAAATGTATCGTGTACGCCGCGCAGCTTGCAGACCGCTTCTGCAAAGAAGTAATCGCCGTAGATCATCGGAACGTTAACGTGTGTTTTCTTAGGGCGATTGGCTGTGCCCATGCGAAGAATAGCTTCCTCGCTCGGGTCATCCCAAGTTGTGTATCTCTCGTTTAATTTGAAAATCAATTTCTCAGCCGAGCAGCGATAGAACTCCGACTCACGCTCAGGAACCAACAGACTCAACTCCAACATCCCACTGGCTGCACAAGCTGTGGCACTAGAGTCCATCGCCATATCTTCTTCCCAAGGCGCTCGGAAATCCCATGGCGGCAACCCATCCTCGGGTACATTCGCCAGGAAGAAATGTGCGGCACGTTTAGCTGCATCGATATATCGCTGATCCCCTGTGTAGCGAGCACTCAGCGCCATGCCGTATAGAGACCACGCGGTGCCGCGTGACCATGCCGAATCCGGTGAATAACCCTGCCCACCAAGCGCTTCTTGTCTTTCCMCCGTTTCGGGATCGAAACACACAATATGGTGAGTAGACCCGTCTGGACGAAGAAATTCACGCAAAGTCGTGTCCGCATGAAGAACAGCGACATGCCGAAACCGCGGATCCCCCGTCACTTCACTTGCCCAATAGAGCAGCGGCAGGTTCATCATGCAGTCAATTATCGCCCAACCCGTACGCTCCGGTTGATTCCAAGCGCGAATGAACTGTCCCTTCGCGTTGTAACGTCCGACCAGATGACTGGCTGCCGTTAATGCGCGTCGCTTCGACGTTTCACTGCCAAGCAACTTGTACTTTGCCACGGAGGATAAGCTCCACATAAATCCTACATCATGGTGCAGCGGATAAAAGTCAGCAAGCACAGGGTCCATTAAGGTTTCAATCTGGTCTGCTGTATCTTTGAGTTGATCTTCCTTCGACTCACGATAAACTAACCAGAGTAAACCTGGCCAGAACCCGTTCGTCCACCAATCCGCATCTTCACTGTTATACTTGCCATCGTAGGATATATATGGGAAATCAGCGCCGATTGAAACGTTCATATGCTCTACTTTACCTATAATTCTATGCCATAACTCGTCTATCCATGGTGCATTCGTCATCTGAAATTAACCCCTTTTACCAAGATAATGGCTGACCTGGAAATAAAGCGAGCAGCCGATCCAATTCATGTTGCGGCAAACCAACCCCATCACAATAGCTGGCATTGAGTACAAGCGAGCGTATTGAAGTCGTTCCCGTCAAGGTAACCGTAATATCTGGACTAGAAAGGCTGAATCGCATAGCAGGCTCAATAAGCCCTTTGGGTTCCGACTTCCTCAGGAAGTCTAACTGTCTTATGCGGCGCTCCGCTTCTAAAAACATCGGTGCATCTTGCTTGATAAATGGCGCTGGCGACTCAGCAAGAAGCCCCATTCCTAGAACACTTCCGTTAATAACGGATACACCATATTCCTTCGCTGTCGGAAGAAGCTCATCCATAGCCGTATAGTCGATTAGCATATAGCGACTGAACGTTTGAATCGAATCGATATGCCCAGACCGAATAAAAGGAAGTAACAACGACGGATTGAAAGCATTAACCCCAATCGCTCGCACCTTCCCCTGTTCTTTCAGTTTGAGAAAAGCAGGAACGGTTTCATTCATTCCAATCTCTGAGTTCAGTTCCGAAAGCTCATGCATTTGAATGAGATCTACATAATCCGTGCCAAGACGTTTCAGACTTTCTTCCACGGAAAGAATCGTATTCTCATAGGTATAGGGCACTCCGCGCATAACAGCTTTGGTAGCAAGGACGACTTGATCCCTTTTCCCTTTGAGTGCCAACCCAATGCGTCGTTCACTTTCTCCTCTGCCATATAGCGGTGCTGTATCGATGAAGTTGATCCCGAGTTCCAAGGCTCGATCGATCACCTCTGTCACTTGCTCGTCAGTAACAGGTCCGTAATCCCCGCCAAGCGGAGCACCTCCAAGCCCGAGCTTAGAAACTCGAATTCCGGTTTTTCCAAAATTTGTATACTCCATAGATTCACTTCCTTTGTCTCTTTTTTTATATTGCGTTAGAGATTTTTCTACTTTATTTTCTGATATTTTAATACTACGGAACTGTGTAAAGCATGCATAGGGAGTCAATTTAAAGATTAGTATGATAAATTGTTGTACACGGGTACTTTGGGTCACCAAAAACAATTAAAGTAACTTATTTAAACTTTACCAACACGTTGCATGACCTCATTATATAAAATCCGACTCGTTCAAAGTTGTTCTTACTTGCTTGAAATTGTTGTTTTCTTGTCATATTTGAAAGCGGTGTGATACACTAGTTTTATTCGGATCAACCACGTCATCTGGAGGACAAGAACATGCTAAACCTGTTTGAAGATGTGGCATTACAAGAAATCCCCTATCGCTTCAGCTATCGTAAAATGACGTCAGATGTATATCAAGGTTTCTACCATTGTCATCAGGGGATGGAATTACTATATGTACATCAAGGCAGAGGCCAAATTGTTGTAAATCGCAAAGTACACCCGTTAAATTCAGGAACCTTCCTCTATCTTCAGCCATTTCAGCTACATACCATTCAAGTTGACGTACTCCCCGATGCTCCTTTTGAACGTACCATTGTTACAATAGAACCCTCCATATTTGAATATTATTTTACGGCTATTCCTCACTTACATATGTACTTTCAGCATCTCTGGAAAAATGAAATCCAGGAGCAGGTGCTTCAGCATCTTGATCAGTCAAGCTTTCTGAGTCAACTATTTCAGCATTATCAAACCGTTTTCACCAACGATCCGGAGCAAAATCAACATAATTTCGCCTTACTTTTCCTGCAGACTTTTCAATTTCTCTATACAAAAGGATTGGGCAAGTCTTTGGAAAATGACTTACTTCCCCAAAGACAGCTTCGCTATTCTGAAAAGATCATGAATTGGCTGGAGTCGCATTATTCGGAAGAAATTTCACTTGATAGGCTAGCTGAGCATTTGCATATCTCCAAATATTATGTGTCGCGCGTCTTTAAACAAGAAACTGCTTCAAGTTTATCGGACTATGTTCTCGCGAGACGAATTAGACAAGCCTGCTTGTTGTTGCATAGTAGTAACAAAGGAATTGAGCAGATCAGCATAGAGGTGGGCATGCACAATTTCCCTTATTTCTGCCAAGCTTTCAAAAAACTCATTGGCACGACACCCCTGCAATATAGGAAAAAGCGCTGAATCTTTGTCCCCTTAATTATGAATACTTTCTCTCAACTCTTCCAAATAATCGTTCATCCCAATAACCCGACTTTCCAATCGCGACTTCTCGGCGGCAAACGCCGTCAGATGACTTTGAACAGAGGTCCGTGCGCCAGTAAGTCCGGCTTCCTCTCCATCTCGGCTCACGAGTCGAATGAAATCTCGCATGATGCCGTGATCGCCACCACCATGCCCTTCCAACGGAGCGTTTATCTCAATTGCTTCAGTCACACCTGTAATAAAATTGCTTACTTCGATGACGTTTTTCTCCATATCGGCTCTGATCTGACCTCGTGTTCCCATCAGTTTCATCGATCTGCCTCCTTCTTTGGTGAAGGCACACATCGTAAAAGCGACGGTAACCTCGTTCGCGAACTCCAAATTAACGACCTGATGATCGACCACATTGTTATCACAATGATAGACGCATCTGCCATATGGCCCATTTTTCAAAGCTTGAAGGACACCTTCTTTACTGTCATCGTTACTGACAACTTTTCGCAGCACAGAACCAACCCAGTCCTCTCTTTCCAAGTACATTTTAGGCGCATAATAAGGACATTCGTTCTGAACGGGGCAACCATCCAAACAGTACAAGGGTGCTCCTTCCGGGGCACTTTCTGAGCGAAAATGCGTTAACGCGCCAAAAGACGACACCTTCGTACACGCGGCATCCGCTAACCACAGTAAAATATCCATGTCATGACAGCTCTTCGCTAAAATCATGGGACTGGAAGTTTCGGAGTTTCGCCAGTTTCCTCTTACAAAACTGTGTGCTTGATGTCGGTGCTCCACATTTTCCGTATGCTGGATAGAAATGAGTCTGCCGATCGCTCCCTCTACGAGCAATTGCTTAAGCTTTTTATAGAACTCGGTATACCTAAGCACATGGCAAATGGAGAACACTCGTTTATACTTTATGGCGTATTCCCCCATTTGAACACATTCCGTCGGGCTTGGTGACATCGGCTTTTCGAGTAGAACATGATACCCTTTCTCCAATGCCCGTATAGCCGGCTCAAAATGCATTTGGTCTTGCGTGCAAATTAATACTGCATCAGCGAGTTTCGGCGCTTCAAGCAGCAGCTCCCAGCTTTCGAATACATAGGCATCATCAATATTGTGAGCCTGCTGGAACCGCGTTCTTCTTACGAGGTCATTCTCTGCGACTGCTACAAAATTCACTTCCTCTGGGTAGTCGAGAGCATAGGAAGCGTAGGCATCGGCGCCTCTTTGTCCCGCTCCAATTAATACCGCTGTCATCGTTGCCATGTTAATATTCTCTCCTTTGAATGAAAAGTCGACTTTAATGTCCTGATCATAGTTCTTGTTTAAAAGAGCGGCCATAAAAAGCATGTATGCTCTTCATGGCCGCTCACCTCATTAACTTATGATTTGGACCAAGCTTTAACTACCTCTTAATTTTTGCCTGATTGATCATGCGGCACTGTGACGGTTACGGAAGTAACCGTTTTGTTGCCCGCTTTGTCAGTTGCCGTGTACGTGATGGTATAGATGCGCGACTTCTCCGCCCGCAAACTAAAGGAAGTAGCGGCAGTACCGAAATTGGCCTGAATGTCGCTAGAGTCACTATTCGGTTGATTGCTCGTGATGGACGTTAACACCACGGATTCAACACCCGAGGTAGCATCGCTAGCATTCAGTGTGGCATTGATCGTAACCATTTTATGATTTGCCGGCCAAATGGACGTTTTATCTAGGTGGACGTTAATCACTGGAGTTGTACGATCAGTCTTAACGCTAATGGATTTGACACCTTCTACATTCCCCGCTTTATCCATCGAGCGATATTGCACTTCATAAATTCCATTACCAAGTACAATCGGCGAAGCATATGGAACGAAGCCGTTTGTCGATTGCGTGCCGTAAGTACTTTGCACAACAGTCAGCGCATATTCAGTTAAAGCAACGCCAGAATTTTCATCCGATGCCTGAAGTGAAACGGCTACATCCGACGTATACCAACCATCTGATCCTGCAATCCCTGTTACTGTTGCAGCGGTAACGGGTGGAGAGGTATCAGCCCTGTTAAATTGTGCCGTTATTGTAACGTCCTGCGACGGCATTTGGAAAGTGTAAGTACCGTCACCGTTTGCCGTCACTGGATATACGGCATTATCCGCGCCTGTAACTTTCAAAGTGTTTTCGTCAAACTGATAACCTGAATATGCCTGTGTGTAAATAGTCACAGTATCGCTGCTGTGCGCCCTTGAGTAGTTAAGACTTGTATTGGTGGCGATATCACCATTTGAAGATTGCACAACATTAATATTGTTTGTTACATACAGTGTTATAGGATTTCCAATAGGAGTGAAGCTAGTGTTTTTGGAAACCTGTTGCAAAGTCCATTGCTGATTCGGAACAACCTCAGTCAGTTTCCAAATCATGCCATTAGACCAAGATTTCCTCATATTATCCTGCACCGCAGACGTAAAATTGCCGCCAACAACAAACGCACCATGGTTGATCGCATTGTTCCACAGCTTGATTTCTTTTGCCATGTAAGTCAACGATTTAAATGTGTTTGCATTAACATACCAACCAGTTCCAGCATTCCAACCGGCCTTCATAGCAAGGTTCATCAGTAGGTTAGGCTCGTTGCCAGCTCCATGACCACCGCTAGTGTATGTCCAGCCAAGCATTTCTGGGAAAAAGTTTTGACCATAAAATTCCAAATAATTGGCAATTTGATTGACATTTGTATTGGATTCTCCCCAACTGATTCTGGACGCCACATCMCATAAATTTGAGCCCATATCACTATGCTCTGTAATAAATCCGTCTTTGTTGCCGGCTGCATGTATACGATTATAAACTGCGATAGGAAATTCGCCGAATTGAAGTGGACCGTAAGTTGTCATTTTGGTTGCCTCTAAGGCATCATAAGACATGGCATGGACACCTACATTATTAAATATGTTTGCCATACGACTCGTCATCTGCGTATTCAATTCCATATCTGCAATATATCTGTCGTAATAGAAATAAAGCAGCTTAGCATCATCTCCAATATCATGGCTACTTACCGTAGTAGCTTGATAACCGCGCACAACGCCTGTTAATTGCCATTCGTTGTTGCTTACTTGTGTGCAACTGCCAAACGCAATCATTTCATTGTCGATAAGAACGCTGTTTGAACCTGCTGCGCTGACAGCAGCCGGTGAGAATTCCTTGCCGTTATTGATATATACGATAGTGTCAGTACTCGACATTGGTCTTGTCAGTTGTGCAATACCCGCGCTTGCGAGACCAGCCTTAGCAAGGGGTCTGATATATGTCGCGTCACTCGGGGAAATCTCGTTCGACAAAGTATGAACGCCCACCTTAATGCCGTAGCTTGCAGCGGTGTCTACCATCTGTTTTGCCGCTGCATCGGAACCGCCGAAGTTGCCGTTAAACTGGAACCCGCCGTCTGTAACCCATGGACCTGAAGCGCCGTATTGCCCATAGATGTAATTAATACCTGCGTCGAGGGCCATTTGGGAGTCATTGACAATGTTATTAGACATATTGTCGGTAAATACTAGGAAATCCTGCGCTGTTTCCAGAGATGTCTTTTGCCACTTACCGTTAATCGTCGGGTGTGGCAAACCTTCATTGACCTCTATATTGGATAAAACGTTTAAAATATTAGGAGTTCTTGTTCCGAACAAGGCAATAGAGGAGCCTATCATGCTCGCATCGCCTGCGTAATCACCCGTCAGTGCGGGAATAGTGCGTGAAGGTGAATCAGCATTCCATGCCTGAACCTTACGCTCGGTTGGCTTCGTATAATCCCATGTGTAGGACTGCAAAGCACTGCCCCATGTGCTGAAAGATGCCGAAACATTGTTGAAACCTCTGGTATTGAGGGGATGTGCGAATCCGTTAACGTTCGGAAGATTCGATGGGTAGCTTAAATTGTTATATTCAACCGGCCAACCACCGATGGTCTTGCTATTCAAGTCATGAATACCGATGCCGAAGTTGTTGTTGTATGCAACACCTGCAACCTGACCGCCTGACGTTATACCGGTCTTAATAGGACCCCATAATACGGCCTGAGCCGACCATCCCAGCGGTAATGTTAAATCTGTCAGCGTAAATTTGGTATAGCCGCCATTTGTATCCATATGTACGGTTGCCTTTCCCTTTACAGAGGCAAAATCCAAGGTTAAGATCCCGTTTTCTTTAGCATAATGTACCGCTGTTGGATATTGAGGAGCATAGTTAACAATCAGGGACATAAGATACGACGCCTTGCTGTCCGAACCGGTTGTAACATAGTCGGTACCGTCAAGCGTGTTGATTAGTTTAGTAACCTGACCTGCGCTGTTAAGCACGATATTCAACAATCCTGCTGGAATTACATAAGCATCCGCTGTAGGCACAGGTACCCATATCGCTTCCATCGTTGCATTATTTGTAATCGGAGTAGCAAAATCATAGGGCACGCCGTTAAGTTCCCATCCTGCCAAAATCATACCCTCTTTTGTCAGACCTCCGGGAGGGGTCACCGTACTTCCTTTCGTGACATTTACAGTAATGGGTCCCGCACTCTCGCTGTAAGAAAATGTAACGGTGTATACCGGAACGGTTTTCCAATTCGCCACAAGCTTCATTTCACCTATTACAGGCTGAGAAAAATCCCACACCGTTCCACCCGCAGTATCCACTGTCCATCGATCAAAAACCTGACCCCCTAATGGGGAAACAGGGTCGTTGGGCTTTGTTAATACGGTGCCGTTGCTTACTTTTACAGTAGTTGAAGGATTAACACCGTCATTATAGTCATAGGTGACAGTATTCATATAGTAAGCCTGCAGCTGAACCATCTGCGGAAGATTATTGTTGGAGATTGTGCCGGTTTCACCGCCAGCCCACCATCTGATGTAACGTGCAGTTGTCGGCGCAAAGTTAATCTGATGACCGCCAGCATTCGTATCCTCCTGATATTCTGCGTCATTTCCTGCTGGAACACCTGTGATGGTACCATTTACAAGAGTGCCGTTTGCAAATGTCTGGTTTGAGTCACTTGGATCCTGATGAGCGACATCGTTGACATCCTGATTGAATACGTTGACCCAGTTGATGCCGTCTTCCGAAAGCTGAACAATTTGGTTATGATATGTTCGTAATCCTACTGCCGGGTGATTAGCGTAATAATTCCAAATTTTAATGACATTCATTGTTTTGGCTGTTCCTAAATCGATACGAAGATATACATCGGAAGTATTGCCGGGAGCGAGAGAGTTATTAGCGCCTGGCGCAACCCATAAATTGGTATTTAAGGTGCCACTTGTTATGTTTTGGAGTGAAAATGGAGCGCCCCCCCACCAAACACCGGCGCTTTGACCAGTTGAATCATGAGTGGATCCTGTTACTGTTGCCTGATAGGCAAGATTTCCCGGAGGGGTACTTGGTGCCGACGCTGCCGCAACATAGGTTGGAAGCGAAACTGTTATGAAATAACATAAGGTTAGAATCATTGATATAAGTTTTAACTTGGTTTGCATAGTCCATAAACACTCCCTATCCTTTAACTTTCGAAGTTTTATTGCTTTTTCCGAAGTTCTTGGGTGATGGTGATGGATTGATAAACCATATAAAAAGCGATGAAACATCGCATGTAAGAGGAACTTTTCATGTATTCACTACAAGTAGGATTTCATGAAAAGTTCCCCAAATACAAACGTTCCGAACTACCTTGCTTCAATTACTTGTTTGTCGCTTTCCAAGCATCCAATTGTTTTTGCTTCTCAGCAATAATTTTGTCGCCGCCTGCACTTTTGAGTTTTTCAAGAAATGTTGGCAAATACTTGCTAGGATCTACCGAGCCGGAAGCAAGCGCGTTGTACAACTCCGCGATGACTGCATCGGTGTTGGCCTTCTCAGCCTTCACTGGCGTAAAGTCAAAGACAAAGCCCAGTGCATTGGAAGGAGTTGCATTTTTATTTAGATCTACCCACATTTGTGTAAACTTCTGATCGTTACCTTTTGGGTCGCCTTCCGATAAATAAGAGAGCGCCATGTTGCCAAATTCCCAAGGAGCAAACATTTGGTAACCGCCTTCTTTGATCGTTTCTATGCGGGTATCAGAAATTTTCTTGTAATGCTTACCCTCAACGCCCCAGACAAGAGTGTTGTAAATTTCTTTGTCCGTGTTTAACAGATTGAGGAACATCATCGCTCTTTCTTTGTTAGGTGAATTGGCGGATATAGCCGTCATTGTCGCTGCAGCTTTGTCGGTCGTAAGCAGCGGTTTCACGAACTGGAAGTCGTAAGATTGTGTATCCGGATTAAAGCCAGACATTCTACCTGTTGCCTCCATGCCTGCTGCTGCAAAGGCTACGGAGTCAATATCGATCTGGCCCAACTGTAAGGCGTTCTTTCCAGCTTTACGGTCTGCTGTGGTATCCTTGAGAGTCGCTGCGTCTTTTCGCAAATATCCTTTGGAGTACCAGTCTCTCATCATCGTGAGATAGTCTTTGAATTCTGGCGTTTCATACTGATTGACTACCTTGCTACCGTCTTTTAAATAAAGATCACCTGGAGTTTTCGAATCTCCTAAACTTTCAAGACCAAACATCGGAGGAGCAGTCGTGAACGCATCGGTAAACTCCCAAGGAATAAGGTTAGGCTCGCTCTTCTTAACTGTTTCCAGGAATGGTGTTAAGTCAGATAACTTGGTTACAGACTTCCAATCCAGTTTGTACTTATCCGCTACTGTTTTCTGTATGGTGTAACCGTACCCAGCGGTTGACTGTTGGAAGACAGGAACACCATAAATTTTCCCTTTCACTTTAACGGCATTCCAGAACATATCTGGAATACCTTTCTTCATGTCAGGGTATTTGGCAATCAAATCATCTAACGGTGCATAAGCCCCATTCGCTACATTTTGAAAGTAATTGTTAAAGCCTGCCGCTGTCCATACGAGATCGTAGGGTTCACCAGAAGCCATGGTAACTTTCATTTTTTCTTCATATGCTCCCCAATCAATAAGTTTCAGTTTAACTGTGGCATTGATTTTGGGCTTGATGAGTTTATTCACGGCATCTTCGACAGTCTGTAAATCCTTCTGAGGTCCATTCGGGAAATAATACGTAAGTTCAACTGGCGCTAATGGAGTTGCTGTTGGTTGGGCTGTTTGAGCCGCAGCCGTACTTGGGGCGGGAGTCGCAGAAGGCGATGGCTCAGCCTTTGGCGTACTACACCCAGCTAGTGCAACAGAGAAACCGATACTCAGCATAACAAGCGAACGTTTCATTTTCATTGATTTGTTCATTGTTTGACCTCCATATTTTGTTTTTATATGCTTAACGGACTGATGCCCAGTGAAGCCGGTGAATCAAGATTTCACAGCGCCTAATGTAAGGCCTTTGACGAAATATTTCTGCAAATAAGGGTAAGCGAGAATAATGGGCCCCACGGATAAAACGCAGGTTGCCATCCTAGCCGTCTCGTCCGGTTGTACAGCTGCGGCTTTCTGAGTCAAAGCATTTCCTTGAAGAAATGCGATGTTGTTCATGATAGACTGTAGAAGAAACTGCAGCGTATACAGTTTGCCGTTCTCAATGAATAAAGCTGCAGTAAACCAATCGTTCCAAAAGAAGACGGCTGTGAATAAACCAATCGTTGCGAGAACTGGTGTTGATAAGGGGATAACTAGCTTCATAAAGGTATGAAACTCGCCTGATCCATCAATTCTTGCAGATTCTATAATGGATTCCGGAATGGTGTATGTAAAAAAATTCCTCATGATCAGCACATTGACCGATGAAACCAAATAGGGAACGAAAAGTACAAATATCGTGTCCTTCAGATGAAGGTATTTCGAGAGTAGAATGTACCAAGGTACTAATCCTCCGCTGAACAATAGGCAGAATACGACCATGAAGGATACAATGCTTCTGTACTTCACTTCTTTTCTTGAAAGACTATACGCAAACAAGGACGAAATGATTAGGTGCAGCAGAGTACCGACGAGAGTTACGATGATGGTCACGAGGTAGGCTCTCAAAATAGGAGAATTCCCATTTAAAATGTAGGCATATGCGTTTAAACTAAATTTCAAGGGAATCACATGATAGCCAGACTGAAATATGGACTGCTCGTCGGACAGAGACACGGAAAGTACAATGAGCAAAGGTATCACGCATATCGCGCAATACACCATAAAAATAGCGTTTAGCATAATGTTTGGAAACGTAAGTCGTTTAATCATCTTGTCATCCTCCTAGAACAATGCACTATCACGATCATAAAGTCTTATCAAAAAGTTCGACACAAGGACTAAGACAAACCCAACACAGGCTTGGTACAGTCCAACGGCGGAAGACATTCCGAAATCGCTCATGCTTTTCAGAGATCTGTAAACGTAAGTATCGATGACGTTCGTGGCACTGAACAAAACCCCTGACTCCTTCGGCAGGTTATAAAACAATCCCCAATCGCCAAAAGCGGCGTAAAAAATTTTCCCCGCCTGCAGCAGCAGTAAAGTAATCGTGATCGGGGCCAACATCGGAATCGTTATTTTAATGGCTTGCTGAAATTTGTTGGCGCCATCCATTTTCGCAGCTTCATAGTACTCGGAAGATATCCCAGCAATTCCTGCTGCGAAAATAACCGAGAAGTAGCCAACATTCTTCCAGACATAGCTCGCTGGTAAGATAAACCACCAGTAGAACGGTTCGGAATACCACTGGATAGGTTCGACATTAAATTGTGCCAGTACAGTATTGATAATCCCTTTGTCCATACTTAGGAAAGTGAAAAGCAAATATTCAGCTACAACCCAAGATAAGAGAAATGGAAGCAGTAAAATGCTTTTGTAAGCACTTGCAAGATAACGATTACCTATTTCATTGATGAGAATCGCAATCACAAGCGATAAACCAATACCGAGTATAATGAAGATTAGGTTGTAGGCAATCGTATTGAAGGTGATTTGAAAAATTGCATCGGATTGAAAGAGAAACTTAAAATTCTCAAAACCTACCCAGTTACTCTTAAAGATCCMTTTAATGGGGTTATATTGTTCAAACGCAATGACAACCCCTAACATCGGTAGATAAAACATGACAATGATGTAAATCAGTCCGGGTAGCATCATGAGATAAAAAATTTTGTTTTTAATTAGTTCGCTAATGACGGGTATGACGGGCGCTCGCTTATTCATGGTTGGTTTCGATTCCACAAGCATTCTCCTTTGCGTGACGGCTATGAATTTGATGTCCCCATCATAAATCGAAAATAAACGACCTGAATACGAGAAAAAAATAGTTTAACACCGATTTTTAAATGAATTAGGACTACAAAAAAAGTCAAATCTCTGAAAAATGAATCAAAATGGCAAAAGTTTATGCAAAAAAGAGCATTCACCGAAATACATGGTGAATGCTCTTAGTAAACTTAACCAGTTTATTTTATCCATCATATTTAATCATCGCTTTCCAAGCATCCAATTGATTTTGCTTCTCAGCAATAATTTTATCGGAACCTGCCTTTTTCATCTTATCCAGGAATTGTGGCAAGTACTTCTCAGGATCTACGGAACCGCTCGCGATCGCAAAATAAAGTTCATCGATGACAGCGTCAACATTAGCCTTCTCTGCTTTAACCGGTGTAAAGTCAAATACGAATCCCAGTACATTTGAAGGTGTTGCGTTTTTGTTGAGAGCTACCCACATTTGCGTAAACTTCTGATCGTTTCCTTTGGGATCACCCTCTGTCAAATAGGATAACGACATATTACCGAACTCATAAGGAGCAAACATTTGGTAGCCGCCTTCTTTGATTGTTTCGATGCGGTTTTCAGAAACTTTCTTGTAATGCTTACCTTCAACGCCCCAGACCAGTGTATTGTAAATTTCTTTGTCCGTATTTAACAGATTGAGGAACATCATCGCTCTTTCTTTGTTTGGTGAATTCGCAGAGATAGCCGTCATTGTTGCTGCAGCTTTATCGGTTGTAAGAAGTGGCTTCACAAACTGAAAGTCGTAAGACTGTGTAGCCGTGTTGTAAACAGACATTCTACCTGTAGCATCCATGCCAGCTGAAGCTAAGGCCACGGAGTCAATATCGATCTGACCCAATTGAAGGGCGTTCTTTCCAGCCTTACGATCTGCTGAGGTTTCTTTTAAGATCGCTGCGTCTTTCCGCAAATATCCTTTGGTGTACCAGTCTCTCATCATTCTAATATAGTCTTTAAATTCTTGAGTTTCATACTGATTAACTACCTTGCTACCATCTTTTATGTACAAATCACCTGGCGTCTTTGAATCGCCTAAACTCTCTAGACCAAACATAGGAGGAGCAACCGTGAAAGCATCGCTAAACTCCCAAGGTATAAGATTGGGCTCGTTCTTTTTGACCGTTTCAAGAAAAGGCGTCAGGTCTGATAACTTGGTGACAGACTTCCAATCCAGGTTGTACTTATCCGCTAGAGCTTTCTGTATGACATAGCCGTACCCAGCAGTTGCCTGTTGGAAGACAGGCACTGCATAGATATGCCCTTTTACTTTTACTGCATTCCAGAACATATCTGGAATACCTTTCTTCATATCAGGATAGTTGGCAATCATATCATCCAACGGTGCATAAGCGCCATTTGCCACATTTTTAAAGTAATTGTTAAAGCCCGCCCCTGTCCATACGAGATCATAAGGTTCGCCAGAGGCCATAGTGACTTTCATTTTTTCTTCGTAAACGCCCCAATCAATTAGTTTCAAGCGAACGGTGGCGTTAATTTTTGGCTTGATGAGCTTATTCACGGCATCTTCTACAGACTGCAAATCCTTCTGAGGCCCATTTGGGAAATAATACGTAAGTTCAACTGGCGCTAATTGGTTTGTTGTAAGTTGAGCAGTTTGAGTTTCCGCCGTACTAGGCGCAGGGGGAGAACTCGTTAGTTCAGACTCTTGCGTGCTGCATCCAGTAAGTGCAACAAAAATACCAATACTCAGCAAAACAAACAAACGCTCCATTTTCTTTGATTTGTTCATTGTTGACCTCCACGGGTAGGTATTTCGATAAGAATGGATCTTCGATAACTGATCAAATCTCTAAAAAATGAACGAATATGGGAAAATAAGACTTTTAATTTGAGTTTCTATAGGGGATATAATAAAATTGATTTGCATCGTACTTCCTTCGATAGAGGTGGCAGCATGTACAAAAAATTGTTAATTACTTTTGTTGCGAGTATCACTGCCTTGATTATAATTCTTTCCTCGCTGTTGTACTACAACTACACTTCTTCTTCGATTGAGACCGTAAAAGAGATGAAAGGAAATATCTTATCTAATATCAGCTACAGTTCTGTTTATATGGATAATATTTCAAAAAAGTTTTGCCAATCCTTAATGCTTAACAATTCCATTATGTCTTTCGCATACAGCAAGGAACAGGATATTCTAACTATCAGCGGTGCTATGAAAACATTGAATAATTTAACGATCCCCAACAGCTATATTTACTCTGCCTATATATACAATAAACAAATTGATACCTTCCTCACTACAAACACCTTCTATGATAGCCATGAATTTTTTGATAAAGAAATCGTTGAGATGTTAAAAAGTCCTCAAGTTGCCAAATCGCCAAGTTTATATCCAATTCCAAGAAAAATCCCAGTAACAAATGATTCAAATCTACGCGATAAGAATGTATACACCTATCTTTTGTTTGATACAAATAATAACAAAGGTGACTTCGACAGTGCAATCGTATTGAACGTGGATGCGGACTGGCTAAGACTGACTATTTCATCCTTAGATAACAAAATGGGAAAAGACGGAAATGAAATCTTCATCTTGGATGATAAGGGCGATATCGTAAGCCACTACTCACCAGAAATGTTCAAACAGAATATTTCAGATCAGAGTTATATTCGTGATGTTCTTCAAACAGCAGCACCATCAGGTACCTTCTTTCAACAGCTGCATCATAAAAAATACGTGATTTCCTATGTTTCTTCGGATGAGTTGAAATGGAAATTTATAAGCTTAACGCCTTATGATACCTATTTTTCGAGTGTCAAAAAGAATGGTTTCCTTACACTTGCCTTTTGTCTAATCGTTCTTGTAATGGGACTATTATTCGCCTTTCTGGCATCTAAGAAGCTTTACCATCCTATTGGAACGCTGACGAAAGGGATTAAACAAAAGCTGGGCCAAGATGGCAAACCTGAGAAAAACATCGATGAGGTTAGCTTTCTCTCAACTGCTTTCAATGGCATGCTCAATAAAACCATCCTGTTGGAAAATATGAAACGAAATTCAGCACCCCTTCTTAAAAGTGATTTTCTGAAAAATTTAGTCATGGGCCAGACCTATCTGCCTCTTGAAAAAATATTGACCAAAGAAAGCGAACTTCAAATCGATCTAAATCTTGAGAAYAACCTGTTCTTGTTTATGTTAAAAATTGACTTTTATAAAGATTTCGTCGACCAGCATAATGAAAAAGATCGTTCTTTATATAAAATTGGGATTTCAAATATTGCCAAGGAAATTACCCACGAGTATTACAGAAATGAAGTTATCGAGACTGGATTCGATCATTTCACCATTTTGGCTGACATTGGAGAACTTACGGAGGAATCGGATTCGTACATAGACATCTTCCATGATATCGTGACTAGAATCCAATTCTGTGTCGAGAAATATTTGAACATTTCATTAACTGGAACGCTTGGCTATGTGATTGATTCACCAGATCAAATCAAATATGCATATGAAAAAACGCTTAACTTGTCCATGTATCGTATAATATTAGGCCATTATAGTATTATTACATCAGAGATATTAAATGACTTGGATGACAGTTCTTTCCAGTTTCCCGCCTCTAAAGAAAAACAGCTCATTGATTCCCTGAAGCTAGGGAACAGTGAAGCTGCAAAAGTAGCATATAATGACATTATTAAAGCCATGGAACATTCATCTTACGACACGATCTTAACATCTGTTATCTATTTGTTTTTCTCCATTTACAATTCTCTCAATCGGATCGTCGAAGGCTCACAATCTACATTTAATGCGATCTCGATCGATTTTTTCAACAAGGTAGCAGGCTTTGAAACCTTAGAAGAAATTGAACGTACATTTTTCAATTTATTTGATGATATTATTCTTTTAAAAGATGGTACCAAAGATAAGAAAAAGAATATGATCGTTGACACTGTAATCGATATGATCCACGCTAACTATCCTGATAAAAATCTTACATTAACAAGCTGCGCTGAAGCGTTGTCTATATCCTCCGTATATCTTGGCAAGCTGTTTAAGAATGCAACCGGTAAATCTGTTGCTGAATTCATTACTACAGTTCGCATGGAGAATATCAAGGATTTACTGGGACAAACACAAATGCCCATTAATGAAATTTTGGAAAAATGCGGCATAGAAAAATCAAACTACTTTTATACCAGCTTTAAAAAGTACTTCGGTGTATCACTTACTGAATATAGATTACAAAATGTTAAGGTACGTAGTGAGAAGGAGATTTTATAAGACCTTACGTTACATGAATGAAGACCTTGTCATCTTCAATCTTTACCGGATATGTTTTTAGGCTAACACATACCGGCTTACGCTTCGCTTCACCCGTCGTATAGTCAAACCGCCCATTATGCTTAGGACATTCAATCGTGCTTCCCATGACAAGCCCACCAGCTAAATGAAACTTCTCATGGGTGCAGAATCCATCAGTCGCATAATAGTCACTTTTGTCTGACCGATAAATAGCAAACGAACGATCGTGATAATCGAATCGAATAACATCTTCTTCTTCAATATCATCGACTTCGCAAGCTTCAATCCAACCCTCTATATTATGCATATGTACCTCCATATAATTAATAGTGCTGTATTAACCTCTTTCAGTGCCACCCCAAGATTTGGGCTTGCTGCTGGTTCTAAGTGGTAATTCATGTTCCAGTAAAGGAAATTAATGAAACTATTTAAATATATGGTTCGCGTTTCAGCTACACTTTGCGGACATTTAGACTCCTCATAAAATCCACTTCCGCGTGGTGCCGCTAGTTGAACTTACACTGCTTAAGCTGGAATATCCAGCTTCAGAGTGGCTCAACTACTCGAACTCACACTCTGACGCTGGAATATCCAGCTTCAGAGTGGCTTAGCTACTCGAACTCACACCCTGACGCTGGAATATCCAGCTTCAGAGTGGCCAACTACTCGAACTCACACCACTGAAGCTGGAATATCCAGCTTCAGAGTGGCTCAACTACTCCAACTCACACTCTGACGCTGGAATATCCAGCTTCAGAGTGGCTCAACTACTCCAACTCACACCACTGACGCTGGAATATCCAGCTTCAGAGTGGCCAACTACTCCAACTCACACCACTGACGCTGGAATATCCAGCTTCAGAGTGGCCAACTACTCCAACTCACACTCTGACGCTGGAATATCCAGCTTCAGTGTGGCCAACTGCTCGAACTCACACTCTGACGCTGGAATATCCATCTTCAGAGTGGCTCAACTACTCGAACTCACACTCTGACGCTGGAATATCCAGCTTCAGAGTGGCCAACTACTCGAACTCACACTCTGACGCTGGAATATCCATCTTCAGAGTGGCTCAACTACTCGAACTCACACCACTGAAGCTGGAATATCCAGCTTCAGAGAAGGGCCGGGTTAGTTCGACAGTCGTTGTGAGGTTCGATTCCTGCAACTTATTACTGAAGAATTTGCTTGATATCGCATAACCTTCTTGCCATCTTTGGATGCAGGAAGGATTAATCCTTTAATAACGAGTAATTTTAGATATTTAGCGGAAGTTTCTCTGTTGATTCGTAGCGCCCTAGCTACTGAAATTGGAGTGACCATACCTTCATTGCTTTCAACCCATTTCCAAACAGCATATTCTATGGGATGTAAATGGAGTAGATTAGATGTATCTTCCAACCMCCACTTCGCTACTGCCTGCATCAGTGTTTGTTGACATCTACGTGGATTGTTTTTAATATCATCCAACGAAAAACGGAAAATTTTCCAATCGTCCAAGACGAGGTCATTATGACGATGTAGATTGTCGTCGTATCGATTACGATCAATGTTGCGAAAATGGGTCCCGAAGGGGTCAATCTCAATGCATATGAGCACGGCGTTGACGATGAACGCAAAATCCAAGTATCGCCAGCCATCCTTAAAATCTCGGATCTCATATTCGGCGAACAGTCGTCGAAAGCTAAGGAAAGCTGGCCACCAGACTTCCTTGAGGAACAAGGTTTCAGCGTACCGTTTATCGCTAAGCAGCCTCCGTTTTCTTTCTCCTGAGCTTCCATTTATTTGCTCTTCCATAAATCTTGCGTAAGCACGACCGAATGACTCGTCAGATTTCAGCAGCTCCTTTATCGGCTCCATTTTCTTCTGCCTCCTGGAAATAAAATAGCCGCCTGTCAGGTTCTAGGAACCAGTAACAGGCGGCGCGTACTTCACGACCTGCTTTGATTATACCACAATAACCAACCCACTATATGGTAATAATCTGAAAATGGATTAGGGAAAGACTTACGAAACTGACCTTTTCACCCCGACTGAGATACCGACGAAAGATTTCGATCAGTTGCCCTCTGACGCTCAGCAAACTCACGGCACCTAGGAACGACATAAGAATGGTCTTTCCGCATCTTCCAGATTGCCGCCCAAGTCTCACGAACAGCGGCCGTGAAGCTCGGGGCAGCAGCTGGGCAGTCAAGTTTGATCTCCTCATGCAAAGCAGGCAAATTATAATAGGGAACCAAAGGAAACATATGATGTTCAATATGATAATTCATATTCGTGTACAGAAACCGAAGAATACGGTTTGTATAGAACGTCCTTGCACAAAGCCTGTGATCGAGCGTGTCTTCATATAGACCCACATGCTGCGTTGAGACCAGCAAGCCGTTCAACAAAGCGCCATAGAACGATGGCAGCCCAACGAACATGAGTGGTAGAATGCTCCCTAGATAAAAGCTCAAAGAGATAATAACGGCATAAATAATAATAAATACACGTGCTTCCAAGAATAATTTTCGTTGTTCGCTGATCGGGACTAATTCCTTCTCCTCGGCACTTAGGAGTCCGATTGCATGTTTGAACAGATAGGTCCAGGTACTGTAAATAAATGATTCTCGTAAAATATTTCGAAGCACACGCTGCAACTTCGGAGGACGCGGTTCCATAATTTCCGGATCGCTGCCCACGATGATCGTATCCGTGTGGTGGCGAGTATGCGTCCAGCGAAAGTTTGTCGCTTGAATCAAAATCAGAAACGAAGTGAACTGATACAAGGCTTCGTTCATCCACACCGTTCGAAACATCGTGCCATGGCTGGATTCATGCCATTTGGATACGGCAGGTACCGTATAGATGGTTCCGTATACGATGAAGGCGGGTATTGCCCACCACGTACCCCAAGACAGATAAGCTACATAACCAAGGACGATCGTAATAGCTATCCATAGCAAGGTGTCCCGAATTGCCGGACCGTTCTTGCGGGTCATGAGCTCCTTCATTCGTTTTCGTGGAACAGGACATTGATACCATTCCCCTGAAACAAGCCCTTTCTCGATCGCTTTTTGCCGTTCTGGCCCTAGAATACTATAGTCCCGTTGTCTGGTGTTTCCCATATGATCTCTCCTCGTCACTCTGTATTTTTCTTCGATTCTGAATATGCTAAGCGTACCAGATGGGTTGACACTTGACTTCCCAGAACATATTAAATAGGATCAGACACATAGGAGCAATTCGAACATAGGGAAGGCAGGGCTGATAATGACTAAGATCCACTCGTCTAGTTCGATGCGATGGGTTTTCCCTCTGCATGCTGATAATTCTGAGAAATTGGAAAGCGCAACCACCAATAGAATCCTTCCAGAATTGGAAGTCGTTGGATACCAAAAATATGCAGAAGCCTATCCCATTCCCATACACTGTCATCATCACGCATATGAATTCGTCTATTTGCACAGCGGGAGTGCTACATGGGAAATCAATGGTATCTCTTACCCTATGAATGCTGGACAATGGTTTTACACCCGTCCTGGAGAGCTTCATAAAGCTCGCTTCAATCACTTGGAACCTAGCCGGATCTGGTGGATGATCGTGCAGGATCCAGAGGCCACCTCGAACTGGTTCCGCTTAGAAGGCTCTGATCGCGAGTTGGCTGCTTCACGCTTACAGCAACTTCCACGAGTATTTCGCGCAGGTCATCGCGTGCACGAACAATTCGTTCGCTTAAAGGCAACATTAGAAACAGAGAGCCCTGATCAAGCATTTTTTGCCCGACATCAGGTTTTAGATATCATCATGGGACTTCTGCAGCCTACTTCCTCCAAGTCAATAGAGCCCGGAGTCAAGGATAGTGTGATCCGCTCTGTTCATCTAATAACGCAAGCGCCTAATCATCGATATTCCGTTGCGGAGCTGGCACATGCATCTCAGATGAGCGAATCTCATTTCTATAAAGTGTTTCACGACATATTCGGACAGTCTCCTGCTGCATATATGGAACGCGTAAGAATGGAACGTGCTTGCTCTCTTCTGCAAACAAACGTCTCCATTACGGAAATTGCTTTTGAACTAGGCTTTAAGACTAGTCAACACTTCACGACCGTATTTCGGAAACATATCGGCAGTTCTCCAAGCGAGTGGCGTAAAACGGGACTCTAAATTTACACCTGTAACATTTCAATGTCGAGCGCTCGAGATAGAAAAAGAACTTGAAGCGAAGGTGCCGCTCAAGTCCTATTTAACCCTAACAAAAAAAAGACTGCATTCACCCAAGGAGGAATAGGTGCTTGTAGTCTTTTGTGTTTACTTGCAAATACGATCAACTTAGCGTCTGAAGTTTCCTGCCGAACCAGAAAGTTGTTGTTCTGCGATTTGCACTAAACGCTTCGTAATGTTGCCACCAATGGAGCCAGCATCGCGTGATGCAAGATTGCCATTGTACGCTTGAAGCTGAATCCCTAACTCTTGTGCTACCTCATACTTCAGTTGATCCATTGCTGCTTTTGCTTGTGGAACTGCCAATGTGTTGTTAGCCATAATTGTTATTCACTCCTTTTCTTGGTGTGATATTATCATGTGGAGTTTAAAAAATATTATACATGCATGGGTAAATTTTTTTCTTATCATCAGAAAGGCGCTCTTATATTTGAATCCCCTTATGTTCCAATGTTTCACGCAAAGCATTAGCCATAATGTCATAGCCAAGAACATGAGGGTGAAGCCCATCGTCTGCAAGCTCCTCGCGCAATTGGATGCCATCTTCTGTGACCATCCGCGAATGGTAATCGACAAAAATAGCCCCTTGTTCGTTCGCTATTTTTTGAAGTTGCTCGTTTACACTGCGTATTGTCTTGTTTCGTATCTGATTGTTTCCCGATTGCGGCAAATTCGTTGGAAGAATGGAACAGATCACTGGCTTAATATCGTGATTTTTCGCTTTCTTAACCATTTCCTGTATATCATTTACCAAACCAGTCATAATTTGTTCCGCTGTCTTCCTTTGCTCCGTTGTAGCGCCATCCAGTGCCCAAAAATTATTCACGCCAATTTTGATCACCACATGCTTCGGCATCAATTGAATCACATCAGCATCAAATCGTCTTCGTACATGGCTGCTGATGTCTCCACCAATTCCTCGATTCACAATAAAACGACTGMCGCGGCCAAAATAAGCATTCAACTCCCACATGTGCGTAATCGAATCGCCGATAAATACAAAATCAACAGGTACTTCATGGGCAATTAATACCTCATTGCCACAATCAAATTCTCCTCTGCGGCTATCCGCTGCAGCAGCTGTGCCAAAGTACCCCGGTTTTACTGTTTCTACACGCTTAGTCGTCATTTCTTATTTTCTCCCCTTATTCTTAAGCTTCATCAACGCTTCGACATAATAATAATCACCATAAATAAGTGGCGTATCTACATAAATATGTGCTGCGAAATATCCGGTCGCATGTAGCAACAGCCCTTCTTCATCTGCTTCATGAGCCGTATAGTTCTCATACAACGAACGCAGAATAATCTCCGCCAATCGTTGATATTCCCTGCCATCCGCTTCCGGTAACAACGATGCTAGTTCCAACAGACCTGAGGCAGCTATAGCCGCTGCCGAGGAATCTCTCGGCATGTCTTCCGCTTCAGCAGGCAGTCGGAAATCCCAATAAGGTACAAAGTCCCCTGGCAAATGATCGAGAAAAAAACGTGCCACCTTTTTGGCTGCAAGTAGGTAAGTCTCCTTGCCCGTATAAGCAAAACTAAGAGCAAACCCATACAATGCCCATGCTGCTCCTCTTGACCAGGCCGAATCCGCGGCATATCCTTGTCCAGCAATCGCCGCCATTCGCTCCCCTGTTTCCGGATCAAAGCTCACGATATGGTGAACAGATCCATCTGCAAGTACAAACTCCCGAAGCACAGTATCCGCATGAATTTCCGCGATAAGACGATACCGAGGATCTGCGATTTCTCGCGAAGCCCAGTAGAGGAGTGGCAGATTCATCATACAGTCGATAATAGCCCAGCCACTATGATCCTCCCCGCCCCATTTCGGCCACGCACGGATAAACCCACCAGCTGGATTAAATCTTCCGGCTAACAGACTGGCAGCCATGAGCCCGTGGCGCTTGGCTTCCTCATCTTGCATGAGCATATATTGATTGACGCTGCTTAAACCAAACATAAATCCAACATCATGATGCAAGGAATCAAATTCCCATAGCGACTGACTGATTTCTCGCTCACATTGTACAGCCAAATCCTTTAATCGTTCATTTTGTGTTTCTTGATAAACCAACCAAAGCATTCCTGGCCAAAATCCCGAAACCCAATCGTGGGGAGAGCTCTTCGTGTAACGTCCATCTTTTGAGCCATTCGGAAATGAAGCTCCAATAGAATAGCTGTTTCTATCGATTTTTTTGACCACCTGCTGCCATGCTTCTTCTATCCAATTCGCCTTATTATTCATCCGCTACCTTCCTTCTGCCAACTTCTACATCATTCATTATGGCATCCGAAAAAAGAGAATAACATGATTGAAATTAAAGATCATGAACTTTCATTAATCATGTTTGACCAACTTCTTATTGTTTTCGATAGATCTCAGGTGTAACTCCGTAATATTGTTTGAATCGCCTAATAAAATGCTGCGGGCTCTGGTAACCGATTTTTTCTGTAATTTCATAGATCTTGCAAGATGTATTTTCCAACAAATTCTTAGCTTCTTCCATACGTACTCGAAGAATATATTCGCTCAAATTCATACCTGTTATCTCTTTATATATTTTCGATAAATAAACAGCATGCAAATAAACCGCATCACTGATAGTTTGCAGGGTGACATCCTTCCCCAAGTTTTGCTGGATGTAGTGGTGAATTTTGTTAACCAGTTGCTGGTGATTCTCATCATTCATTAAAGGCACATCTTCCATCAGTGCCTCCATGATAATACCGCTCCATGTTTTTAATTGTTTGGCAGAATGAATCACATGGCTTTCTGAATGCGATGAAGTGCCTATTATATCTTCTAGGACGATCCCTTTTTTGTGTGCCAGATAAGTGAAGCAGCTTAATAAATGTAAATAGGCCTCTCGGATATGCGCTTGCGAGTCCGACTGACTTTGTTCAAGTTCATGAAATATCGCTATGAATTTCTCATTAATTTTTTCCATATTGCCCATATCCATGAGTTGAATCAACATCGGTACTTGATATAGCGTGCTCAATGGTACCAATTTTCGATTTTGAATGATATCCTGCTCCAAGACAAAAACTCCTTGTCGCTCTGCCGATTTCATGACGGTTGACCGTACAGACAAGAAGACGGAATGAATATCTTTTGGAAATTGTGCTTGATTCGAAATGAAAATAGAAATGTTTCCTTTTAAATATTGATCAACTTGTTCTACCAACCGTTTGGCCAAGGAATTTAACAAGTCTTGGTGAGACGGATGCCATGTATCTGTCTCAGAATTTTCTGTGGTTTTGGGCAGGAGTAATAGGGGGAGATTGGCTTGGGTAGCTTTACTTGACCACACATGAAAGTGAGGTGACAACAGTTCCTCCGCCATATTCCTTATGGCATATTCAAATAATTTCATATCGGAAGCATTGTAGGATTCGTAAAAATAGGGATCAAATTTAATGACGACTACTTTAATAGAATCTCCATAAGTCATAGGGATTTGGTACATACTGAGCTTTTCCGACAGTTGACTGTTTCCGATATTTGCGCCTTGTAAAATTTCAAACAGCAAATTCTCTTTCAACAATGGTAAATTCTGATGAAGGAGTGACGTTGCTTGCTCGTAAATTTGATGCTGCTGCAAATCATTTTGACGTTTGATGATTATTTTTTTCACCGAATCTAGTAACATTTCATCACGGACAGGCTTGATAAAATAGTCAACGGCATGCAGTTCGATCGCTTTTTTGGCATATTCAAATTCCGCATACCCTGTGAGCAATATGCAATCTATCTTCTTATTACGCTGATTGATGAATTGGATTAGCTCAAGTCCTGTGATGCCAGGCATACGAATGTCCGCTATCATAATGTCAATCGGGTGATCTTCTATGAGGGCTAGGGCGCTTTGCCCCCCATAAGCCTTGTGAACCGTGGTGATGCCTATTTCATTCCAGGGTAAAGTGGCAGCTAGCGTATCCACCTGATGTTTATGATCATCAACGATCAATAAAGAAAACATGCAATCTCTCACTCCCTCTCTACTTTTTTCCAATACAGCTCGAYTTTTAAGCCGCCCAATGTCGAGTGGTCTAGCAACATCCCAGAATTCTTGCCGAAGTAATAGTTAAAACGATGGTGAACATTCCATAATCCGGTTTGATCGCTTTCGTTATCCTCCATACTGATTTTCCTTTTAAGCGCTTGCAATTTTTCCGTTGATAATCCTGGCCCATTATCCTCCACGATGAGACGATATGAATTCGGGTCCTCCAATCCTACGATGGTAATCCAACCATTCTCTAAAATTTCTTCTAACCCATGTACAATCGCATTTTCAATAATCGGCTGAAAGATTAATTTAGGAATTTGGATCGTTTTCATGGATTCAGGAATCGAACACGTATATTGAAACTTATCCAATTGTTGATTCATGATATTCATATAGTTAACCGCTAACTCTATTTCGCTATGTAATGTCGTGACTAGTGTTTCATTCCGAGTCGTATATTTGTAATAATCCCCTAGATTATGCGCCATAGCGATGACGGATTGATTTTTATTCATTTTTGCCATATTGACGATATAGGCAAGACAATTGTAAAGAAAATGGGGATTGATTTGGGATTGAAGTTGCTTCATCGCAGCTTCTCTAGAGCGAATCTCTTCTATGTACACGCGTTTTATCAACTGATCGATTTCTAATCCCATACCATTAAAGGAATCAAACAACTGTTGAAATTCATTATTTCGCTTTCTCTTAATCTGATAAGCAAAATTCTTGTTCTTGATATGCTCTACCCCACGAATTAATATCCGAATGGGAACTTGAATATGAAAGTACAATAAGAAGGCAGCGATTGTGCCAAATAATAGGAGTAATAGCAAGATCATATAGAATAAATTCCGGCTGTGAACGACAGGCTGTAGGATCTCGTCAAGCGGTTCGATATCCACTAAACTCCAATCGACTTTGCTCGAAGCAAGTGTATACAGAAGATATTTCTTCCCATCTATGGATACAATATCATGAAACTTTGACTTGCTCGTGTATTGATCCAAGGGATAGTCTTGCATGAGTTGCTGAATTCTTTGCGTATTGGCTGTACTGCTATAAACCACTTGATCTTTGGTATGATAGAAAAAGGCATCGCTGTGACCTGCCAGCTTAAAACTATCCAGCAAATTGGTAATATTCTGAGTAAAGAAATCCACGCGAATGATCAGCTCAGAATTTTTGATATCTGCTGGATTCTCATGAAAAGGTGATACAAAAAAACGGGAAAAGGCATCCATTTGGACACCGTTTACACCTACTTTATTCAGTCGCCAATTGGGGGTGTAGCTTTTTAAAATCTCATCTTCATCGAACACCGTAGTGGTATCCGTGGACAAGAACAATTGACTTCTCGGAAAATAGATGGAGATAATATTCATAATGTTATTCGTAATGCTAAACAAACTGAGCTTGCTTTGAACATCTTGAATCACATTCAACCGATCATACCCGGATGTAGGCAAATTTCCAAATGCTACACTCTTGATCTCAGGATCTTTGGTTGCCAACGCCGCAAAAAGCATGTTCTGGTCCAATAAGATCTCGATTTGACCCAGAAAATTAGCTAATTTCTCTTCATTTCTAGTATTGATTTGCTTCTCTATGACATGGATGGTCTGTTGATAGGAATAGGCATAGAGGCCTAATATTGGGAGTAAAATCATTACAATAAGTAGGATAACTTTCGTAATCAGGTTCATTGGGTTCCCCATCCCGCTAAGATTACTTACTACTCTATCATAGTATTATTTCCTATTCTTTGACAGATCCCAAAGTCATTCCTTTCACAAAATATCTTTGCAAAAATGGATAGACGAGCAAGATGGGAAAAATCCCGATGAACATCAGTGCCGATTTAAGGGAACGTTCCGATAATTCCTCCAAATCAGACGGGTTTAGACCAATCTTGGTATAGTCAAATCCGGCAATTAAGGCTTGAAGAAATGTAGCCAGGGGGAATTGATCGGCTTTATTCATATAGATCATGCCATCGAACCAGGAATTCCAATGAAACACCATAGTAAATAAGGAAAGTGTTGCTATAGAAGGTAATGAGATCGGGAAAAATATGGTGAACAGAACACGGAAATGTCCAGCGCCGTCTATCATTGCTGCTTCTTCCAGTTCCTTGGGGATTCCTCGAAAGAAATTCATCATCAGCACTACATTGAATACATTCACTGCGACGGGGATGATCAAAGCCCATATCGAGTTGGTAAGTCCTGTCTTTTGTACAACAAGATAAGTCGGGATTAATCCGCCATGAAACAGCATGGTAAATACAAAAAACCAAGCGTACAAGGTTCTCCCTTTAAAATACCTATCATCCTTGGACATCGAATAAGCAGCCAGCATCGTAAGAAACATCGTTAGCAACGTACCCAATACCGTCCTCAGTACACTCACTTTAAAGGCAATCAAGAAATTATTGCTATTTAACGCCGTTTTATAGGCATCCAGATTAAAGCCGATCGGCCAGAATTTGACCAAATAAGATGTCGTTGCATAGTCCGAACTTAAGGATACAGCTAACACATGGATCAACGGCAATATGCATAAAAAAGCCATCATCGCCAAGAAAAAACTATTGGTGAATTGAAACATTTTGTTTGAAAACGATAGTTTGAACATCGCATATATCCTCTCAGAATATCTTGTAATTTGCATATTTKGACGCTAGTTTATACGTAGTGGCAATTAGAATAAACCCAATGATCGATTTAAAAAATCCTACTGCAGTTGCTAGACTAAATGAGCCTTGTTGAAGACCTACACGATAAACATACGTATCAATAATATCTCCTTTGGGATATACCAATGGATTGTACATGTTAAATACTTGATCAAACCCCGCGTTTAGAATATTCCCCAGTGATAATGTAGCAATGACGATGGCGATAGGAATGACCGCTGGAATCGTAATATGAACCGCTTTTTGCCAATTATTAGCTCCATCAATGTCAGCAGCTTCATACATATTCGGGTTGATTCCCGCCATAGCTGCCAAGTAGATAATGGTCCCAAAACCAAACTCTTTCCAGACATCACTTGTGACTAACATGGTTCGAAACCAATTCCCGCTCTGCAGGAATGCGATTTTCTCCAAACCTAACCATCCAAGAAATTGATTGATCAAGCCATTCGTAGACAGCATATCGGTTAAAATCCCGCCAAGAATTACCCAGTTAATAAAGTGTGGTAAATAAATAAGGGATTGAATTGTTCTTTTAAATAAAACAAGACGTACTTCATTAAGAAATAAGGCAAAACTAAAAGGAACAATGGAACCCGCTATAATTTTAAATATTGCGATAAACAACGTATTCCAGATAACCTGCAAAGCAACAGGATCATGGAACATAAATTTAAAATGCTTTAACCCAACAAACGGAGACTTGAAAACCCCTAGCCAAGGTTTGAAATCCTCAAAGCCAATCATAAACCCAACCATTGGAATGTAATTGAAGATGATTAGTAGAATAACGGATGGTAATAGAAATACATGCAACGGCCACGTTTTTCTTAGATTCAAATAGCTTCTCATTCAAATAATCTCCTATCAACTTTCAATATTGCGAAAAAATGCTTATTTTGAAAAAACTAAATACGGAGAACATAGTGAACGAACGTTTGTACTCCGTATTTCCTTTCCCTTATAAGTCAGTTCCTTACTTCTGTTTGGCAACAGCTTCATTAATCTCTTTGGTAATTTGTGTACCACCTTGCTCATGCCATTGCTTAAGGAATGTATCAAAATAATCCGGTTTCTGTTTCCCATGAATAATCTGCAAGTAAGCTTGATCTTCCAACGTATTCAGCTGCTCCCATTTCTCTTTCATTGTTGGGGTATTCGCACCATAGAATCCGTTTTTCACATCTTTGTCCATTTGCAGGTAACCTACGGAAAAACCATCGATTGCCAATTTGTCATTGCTTGCAGCTAATTTTTGTTCAAATACATTATCCAATTTACCCGCTGCAACACGCTGGTAGATGCTTGGACCTTCCATTACATTCGTTGGTGCCGTTCCATTTGAAGGGAAAATTAAATATCGGCTAAGATTGACAATTCCATCCGGAACCGTTTTCCAATCTGGCTTTCCATCCTTCATTACGTAATCGTATCCTTCCCCTTGCCCTACCGCGAATGGACACGAAGCATCTTCGATCAGGCAACCATACATGGTGTCATAATATTTAAAAATGGCTTCCATATTATTAAATCCCTTACGAAATACATAAGTACCGTAGGATGGCTGTGATTCCTGCCGTCCAACCTCACCCGTAATTCCGGATGGAATCGGATAGGGTTTGACATTAAGCGTTTGATTCTTGCTCTTCGCTTCCGATACTGCAGTTCCAATTGGCCAAGCGCCTGCCCAGCCCGCGGCAATGGCAATCCCCGCTTTCCCTGAAGTAAAATCGGCCATAGCTTTTGCTGCATCCATGGTTCCAAAATCCGGATTAAAATAACCTTTGCTATACCATAGATTTAATTTGGCTAGACCTGCTTTAACAGTTGGTCTGTTGGCACCGTATTCCAGTTTGCCGTCTGGCCCTTTAAGCCACATATAGGGCTGATCCTGCCCGAAAATAAACTCGGTATTGGTCATGTAATTATTAGTTGGTTTGTGGTAACCAGTGTTTGCGCCAAATGCCATACCGAATGTATCTTTCTTGCCATTTCCATCCGGATCTTGATTCGTAAACGCATCTAACAATTTTTCAAATTCTTCAATAGTGGTTGGGGCTTTCATTTGCAGCTTATCCAGCCAATCCTGACGAATCCACATGATATTCTCGCCAACCACGCCATTTGAGACATCCGGCAAACCAATTACTTTGCCGTTTCTTTTAGCTGTGGCCCAAACTGCCGGGTTTTTTTCGTATAAATTTTTTAATCTAGGTGATGCATATTTCTCAAATGCTTCGTCAATCGTTTGAATTTTACCGGAATCAATCAATTCCTCCAGCAGGCTTCCCCCTGTATAAAGGACATCCGGCAGCGTTTCTCCGCTTGCCATCGCCAAGCGTACCTTCGTCTCGAATGCCGCTGTATCTGTCACTACCCATTGAAATTTAGTTACAATTCCCAAGTTCTCACTTAACCATCGAGTGACCGGATTATTCTCTGGCGTATCTCCAAAGCGGAGTTTATCTGAAGGTCTCAACGTAATTGCGGCGGATATTGTAACCGGAGGATCAAATTTGGTACGGGCATTCGATTGCGGAGACTGATTATTTCCTGTCGCAATTGGACTAGCTGTATTCGACGGACTGGTACTTACCGATGCCTCGTTATCTCCCACTGTGCACCCGGCAATCATGCTCATGCAAAGGGTGATACCTGTTAATATGGCTACTGTTCTACGATACCTTTTCATGTGAACCCCCCTAGGGAATGTATCTTACACTATTTATTATTGCATTCGTCACAACTGAATGAAATGATCGATAATAAAGATTATGAACTTTGATTAGTCATTCCTACAATGAGAAAAGCTTTCCTTTAGCCGCTGGGCTTTGGAAAGCTTTATTACTCATAGAGACCTTGCTCTTCGTTATAGTTTACTCGTAAATTCAGCCCTACCAATTGCCGGAGAGTAATAGGTCAGGTCGTTCTTAAATACGATCTTTAAGTACTTGGTGCCTCCAGGTAATTGTTGATCATAGCTAACCTTATGATAATTCGTTCCTACACCTGGCACTACTGTTCTGTTCGGAGTCACTAAGGTATAGGTAACATTGTCAGGCGATGAATACATATCAAAATCATTTATCGGTTCATTGTAGGCAAACCAAGTGTCTAGCGCGAATGAATCCATATTCATGCTGCCAAATGCTTTATAAACCACATTTTCTTGTAAAGTGTTAAGTCTTGACAATCTAGAAGTATCTCCGCCATATTTCGCCGCATTGGAACCACTTAAAATCAATTTAGAGGTACGAGAGAAAATTTTCGTATAATCATTAAGATCATCAACGATAGTGACACTGCTGGTAGGTGGAATCGGGGCATTGGTATCATATTGAATGGACAATTTATGCGATCTGCCGTCCTTGGCCTCCGTATTCACTTCAAATTTAATTGTAGGGCTTAATTGCAAAATCGTAATACTTGCGTCTTTTTGAATTAATGTAGCTCCTGTTTTTGTGATTTCATACGTTATCTTGTTCTGAAGATGTGTAGGGTCTGATGCAGCAATATCCAATACTCCCGCCTGATCCCTTACCATAATGGAGGAAGGATTGTAGGCAATAATACCAGCAGCAATATCCGGTGACCAGAAATTAGCGCCTGTGAGGCCAAGGCCATTTTCTTTGACCATTTGAACACTCGGATTGTTAGCAATAATCGATATATCTGGGTTGTTGCTGTACGCAGCGGTTTGTTGTGCCGTCTTGCCTGGCAGCATCACATAAGCGTAGTCTTTATTAACAGGGTTAGTACCGTGATCATACCAGAGCGTAAGGTATTTTTTGTTGATCACATCTGTCGAGCCTCCTGAAAACATTTGTCCCCAGGTGCCTTGTCGAGATTCACGAATGCCTTTAATCGCTGCGGGTTGCGGGAAGTAATATCCTCCTGTGCCTTCCATATACAAAGTGGATACATTACTCATGTTATCTGTCCATCCCATTCCTGAAGGCTTCGTTACGCCATTTACAACAAGCTGCTCATCACCTTTGTAAGTTGTAATTGAGTGAACAGGGGTTAATACTGTCCCTAGAGCATTTGGCGCATAGAATTGAATCTCTGAAAGCCGATTGCCTAGATCAACATTATTCCCATGGAAAATGATTTTCGCGTATCTGGCAGTCGAATCGATTAAATCATACGCTTTTACTTCAGATGTCAACGCACTTTGACCGCCATATACGGTTGTCCACACTGTATTATCCAATGAGGTCTGAATTTCAAATGAATATTGTCGGATACTGCCGATAAAGAAGGCAATTCCTGCGTATCCAACCGTAACATTACTACCAAAATCATATTTCATCGAATAGCCATCGCCTACAGATGACCAACGTGTAAAGATATCATTGTCATTGGTTTCAAGATTGTTCGTTGTTGACAATGCTTGCAAAGGGACGACCGAAGGTGAAATAATTAAATTTTGTGGATTTGGGGCATAGATTTGCACCTCTTGGATGTGGTTATATGCGTTAGTGGTATTACCATGACCAACAATCTTAACGTACCGTGCATATACATCTGGAAAATCAAACACTTGAATGGCCGATGCGTTAACCCCTACTGTTGAGCTGCCGCTGTATACTGTCGTCCACACCGTATTATTGCTGGACACTTGGATATCGAACATGCTGGCTCTGGCTGCCTGACTTAAGAAATTAATACCAACATACCCAACAGGCTGTACTTTGCTTAGATCATATTGAATCCACTGACCATCACCTACGGAAGTCCATCTACTACTTAAGTTATTGTCTAACGTATTCTCTGGTATGTTGCCATCATTGCCGCTATCGGTGACCTGGCTTACCATCAATCGCATGGGTTCGCCGCCCGTTGGCGTTGCTACCGGAGAACTTGTATCGATCCCATGGGGAATCGTCTCTTTATTAAGACTTCTATTCTCAATGGTTGTTTCGATAACTCTGCCATCTGTACTATTAATTCCACTCCCAAGGGCGACGATTTCATCATCGAAAGTGAACCAAGACTTCTTGGCTTTCAGCGTGCTTCCAGCAGCTTGCAAATCCATGCCAACCGCTGCGTATTGATTAAGCAGCTCTGTTCCTCCTGTCCATGTACTAGGACTTAGGTAGTTTGCATTGGATCCGTCCGCTCTTACCCTCGTATCAACCGTTGTACCTGGCAATCGGTACTTGTTGACCGTAGGCCAATAGTCGATATATTGGCGCAGATCATTATTGTATAAATACGTCATCCCTTCGCCTGTATACCAGCCCTTTACATTTTGATTAATGCCATTTTCATAATTGGCGATACGATTCGAAGACATACTGACACCAAATCCATATCCGGATTCTGGCTTCAAACTGATTGCTCTGTCCATACCAGCAAATACTTTCGTTAATGCAAGTTCTCCTCTTGGGACAATGTTGGTGTCATTCATCACAGCCTTTGCCAGCTGAAGAATGCTCAAATTTGCATCCTTAAAGATACTGGCTGTAGGATCTTGTTGAATCCAATATTTGACCATGGCCTTCATTCTCTGCGCATCCGTAGGGGGGGCGATCTGCGCCAATCGTAAAATGCCTCCCATTACCTTATTACCGATAACTCGGCCTTGCGTGGAACTACTTGCAATTTCTCTGCCCCTCACCATGTCCATCACAAAGCCTTTATAGACGACTGGCTCATAGCTGTCATAGATCCACTTAAATACATTAGAATAGTTCGCATAGGTATATTCCCATTGCGAACCGTTCAGCAAATAGAGAAGATTTGACAGATCCGGCAAGAGATTGGCCCCGTAACCGCCCGTGTAGGCGATAGTACCATGCTGCAAGAATGAACCATCTTCGTAAAATCCATCGCCTTTAACAACGTAGTCCATGACTTGATTTAATGCATCTCTTGAAGCCTCCAGCTTGGCACTTGATTTCATAATGATACCTTGCCCTGCAACAATCAGGGCTTTCCAAACACGATTAGCACCATAGGCTGGATTAGGTGCAGCATATTGAATTGCAGTTGGATCCGTGTTGTAATAAGAAATCACATTCATATAGTTGGTGAGTATTCCTGGATTTGTCGTAATCAAATCATCATACATTAAAATTAAGATATCTTTGATCTGAATCGGTGATTGAATCTCCAAATCAAACCATGTCCCCGTTATCTCTGGCCCAAAAAGCGTTTCGTTGTACCGATTGGTATATAACCAATCAAGCGCACCAATGATATCAGCTTTTAACGCCGTATTGCCGTAAAGACTGGATCCAATTGTTTTATAAGCAACTGCCATATCTTTGAGTAGAACAAACATAGCTGTCGTGTATGTTACAAAATTTTGCGAGTTTACTGGATCAGAAGTGTTGTAGGCGGACCACAAGTACGTTCTGTTAGCCGCTTTATTCATTGTGCTCCAACTGGTCTGGGCGATCATGCTGAGTTTTTTGGCTACATCTGGATCAGCCGTATTGTTTCCAGTGCCTCCAGTAAGTGTATCCGCCCATTTTACTCTCAAATCATCATACGTATCACTTGCATTTACATGGCTAATTCCAATTTGTGAGAAACAGGAACATAACAGACTCAAAATCATGAGCAAACCTAGTTTTTGCTTTAGCCTTTTCAACATCGCAAAACCACCTTCACTTTCGTATGAATTAATTACTAGATCTTCAATTTTCTACCTATTCACTCCCCTTTCGGGACTACTATAGCATCCATAACTAGGTGAATAATATGAACGTTTCTAAAGAACATGAACTTTAATTAACCATGTTCCTTTTAAAATGATTATCTCTCAAAATGAAAACAAATAAYGACCTGCAATCGCTTCAATCGCAAGTCGTTATTTGTTTGTGTGGTACGAATACTTTACGGCCTTACAGACATCGAGTAAGGCAGATGCTTATGCTCTACCTGCGTCTCTTTCGGTGTGTCCGACATACCAAATTTGATTACAGCACCGTTCATAAGCTGATAATGAGCAAAAAATAAAGGCAGATGCGACTCATTGTTAACCTGTACACTTTGCACATAAGGATGATCGGCTGCGTTATGCTCGGCTTCAATTACAATCTGTTTGCCGCTCTCCAAATGGATTGTCATACGCCCGAACATTGGACTCCCTATCACATATTCAGGCACACCAGGACATAATGGATACATCCCCATGCAGGCAAAAATATACCAAGCACACAGGCTCCCATTGTCTTCATCACCTGGCAATCCATCGGGTGCAGAGCTAAACAGTTCCTCTGCCGTTTTCCTAACCCAGAATTGCGTCCCAGCTGGTGACCCAGCCGCCGCAAACAAATAAGGAATATGAAAACTAGGCTGATTGCTAATCGCAAATTGTCCGAAGTTAATCGAAGCCATTTCCGACATTTCATGGATTTCAAAACCGTAGCTGCCCACCTTAAATTTAGGTGAAGTTGTCATTAACTCGTTCATGCGAGCTAAGAAAACGTCTTTCCCTCCCATGACCTCGGCTAATCCAACGATATCGTGTTGAACAGCCCAGCTGCACTGCCAGGCCCCGCCTTCACAATAAGCTCCTCCCCACTCAATGGGATCAAATTCTTCAACCCAGCTGCCATCCGTCTTCCTCCCCCTCATAAAACCTACCGAAGGGTCTAGTAATTTGGCATAGTTGGTTGCCCTATCCATGAACAGCGTGTAATCCTCAGGTTTCCCGATACTCTTCGCAAGTTGAGCAATGCAAAAATCGCCATAGACATAATCCAACGTATTGCTGACACTTTCGTGAAATTGATCCGCTGGCAAATAACCATATTCTTGGTAAGCACGAAAGCCTTTCCTGCCAAGATGAGGATCCTCCGCTGCTCGACAGGCATGCTTTAGCAAGCCTTCATAAGCCGACTGTGCGTCAAAGCCTTCTATCCCTTTTACAAAAGCATCTGCAAAAACCGCATCAATTAAAGTCCCCGGCATGACACTGCGTTCGCCAGGTGAAGACCACTTCGGCATCCAACCGCCTTCCTTATAGGCGTTAACGTAAGATTCTAAGATTTCACCTAAACGGGTTGGAAACAGCATGCTAAACAACGGATATGAGGTACGATACGTATCCCAAAATCCATTATCACAATACATCGGTCCGCTCACAATTTGACCGTTATAGGGACTGTAATGAACCTTTTCCCCCTGTTCGTTAAATTCATGCCACACCCGGGGAAACAAGCAAACGCGGTACAAACAAGTATAAAAAGTGCTTAATTTGTCCTCATCTTGATCCTCCACCTGTATGCGATTTAGCGTCTCTTCCCACGCCTGCGCTGCTTCCACTCTAACCAAGTCAAAGGACTTAGAACCAATTTCCTGTGTAAGGTTGGTTATCGCTTGCTCGATACTTATAAATGAAGTGCCAATACGAAGATTAACTTCGCCTGATTGCGGTACGTTCAATCCAATAAAAGCGCCTATCCGATTCCCTGTTTCTTGTAAGCTTATGGACGGCCTACCATCCTGATCCCAGATTCCACACGCCTGCACATCCAAATCACAATCAAAATCCATCACGACATACATCGCATAATTCTCAGGAACGCCGCCCGAATTAGCACGGGTATAGCCTGTTAACCTTCTTCTTTCAGGGTCAATGGATACAGACGATTCGCCAGCAAACGGCGCTACAATCACTCGCGCGTCTTGCCGATCATCGAAAGTCATTCGCATACTTGCACAACGTTCTGTTGGGCTCAATTCCAATAACGTGTTGTAGCGTTGCAGCCTTATACGAAAATAATCGGGCTTGATAGACATATCCTCACTACGGAATGAGGATGATCGTTTAGCGACGGATAAGGCAAGCGGACCTGTTTGCGGCAGAATGGTCAGATGCCCGTAATCTTCAATCCATGGGCTTGGCTGGTGAGTCAGCCGTATCCCTTCAAAATGACGATGGGAAGGATGGAAGTACCAGCCTTTACCCGCTTCATCCGTCTGGGGGCTCCATGCTGCCATTCCGAAAGGTCGTGCAATGAAAGGAAGTGTATTCCCATTGGAAAAATGAAAGGTAGAAGCTGTCCCCTGTAAGGGATTCACATATTGCAAAACATTCATAATCGTAACAACCTTCCTTTCGGATATTTTCTTCATTGTAATCAGTACGTCATCTCACTACTTATCAAAATTATGAAAAATATCTCATTTTTTAAGGTTTTAGATTATGATAGCAATATCCGATTCTTATTTAAGGGCGTGATTACATGATTCCTTTTAACTTACCTGGAGACCCCGAACTGCACAATTCCTTTCCTTATACATTTAAAATTCACAAGCTAACCGCTGATATCCCGCCACATACACATAATTTCCTTGAATACACCTATTGCTTCTACGGCAGTGGAACAGAAATTATCAATGGGATTGAGCGACCTATTAAGCCGGGTACGTTCACCCTCTTACTTCCGCATCAGGTGCATCAAATCAGAATAACGCGAGGTCAAGAGCTGCATCTCTATATTGGGGCCATTGGACTGCAAGCCATATATGGTTCCGATGATGTTGCTGCCTCTTTCAGCGACATCCTACTTCGTGCGGGTACGGAAGGAGATCCTTCCTACCAATTGGAGAATGAACTTTCCAGGCAGCTTCTTCCTATATTCGAGAGGATGCATCAGGAAATCCTTAGCAGTAAACCCTTGAGTCAGCTCATGTTCAAGACAAAATTAACCGAAGCCTTGATCTTATTGGAGCGCAGCTGTTTTACGAAGAGAGACAACGATACCTATAAACCGCCTAATAAAAAGGGGAAAATGTGGGAGATCATTCTCTATGTCTACCAACATTTCCGCGATGATATTAAGCTGGAAACGTTGGCAGAGCGCTTCTATTTAAGCGTTCCGCATATCAGCACTTCATTCAAATCTAGCATCGGAGAAAATTTTCATATTTTCCTAGAGAAAATAAGAATATCGCACGCATGCAGCCTGCTCATTTCCGGCAATGAGCCCGTCACCTCCGTCTGCTTCGAAGTAGGCTTTACATCCTATGCCACCTTTTCACGCGTATTTAAAGAGCGGCTTAACATGACTCCATCAGCTTATAGGAAGCTTAATAGTGGTTCGTAGATTAAGAATTATTAAAGAAGTATTAAAAAAAGAATAACCCCATACTAATGCGGACACATACCAAAAACCTGCTGATAATGCTTATCAGCAGGTCCTGCACACTTTTCATTTCTATTCCTTTTATTCCAGTTGAAATCCGATTCGATACTGACCAACTACAGCCCCTAAGCTATTGCGAATTTCATCTGGACACAACTTACGGAGACGCGCAATTGTAGTCTCATCCTGGTATCCGATTTGAGTAAGAATGTTGGCCACGACATACGCCCACTTATCTTCACTTCCATCTGCAACCTTTAAAGCAAAAGCCAATCTCTCTCGTTTCAGAGCAAAACAGTAGATGCCTTTGGCTCCGCCTTTCGCAACAATATTAGCATCATTCAACAACGCTGGACAGATGAGCCCTGTTCCGGATACCCAATCCGGACAGCCATTCATGGCTGCGGTCAAGTCGCGCACAGCAGCGGAAGTGGCCACATCCTCAATCAGCTCGGGATGTGCGAGCTTCAGAAACGCTTGCGCCGCATGGTACAAGGGCATCGCATAGACAGGAAGTCCGCAGCCGTCTATACCAAGCTGTATGCGATCCCCCTGGAGGCCCGCCATATCACCTATGATCGCTCGCAGCTCCTGCTGCAGCGGATGGTCATCCTTTTCATATCCATGAAGCGCGTATTCTTCTGCCTGACATACGGCAAGCATGCCAATGTGCTTCCCTGAACAGTTATGATAGAGCTTCCTCTCCAGATGACCATCATGAAGCATTCGATAATGGCTTGCCGTATGCAAGGGAAAGGATGCCCCGCAAACCAATAGCCCTTCATGTAAACCAAGCTTAACAAGCAACTTTTCTAACGTATTCACATGAAACGACTGACCTCGATGCGAAGCTGTCAGAATAGCCTGTTCCTCCAAGGTTAGATCATATTTCAAATGAAGCTGTCTACGAAAAAAGGGAATCGCCTGGAAAGGCTTTGCCGCCGATCGTAAATACGTGACATGATGGGGATCGCCTACCTGATATCGGATATTACCTTGCAGGTCGATCCCAACCACATGTCCCCAACATTCGCATTCCACTAATTGTCCACGCCATTCTTCCACAAGCAATGCTGCCTTCGTCATCCGTAGCTTCGTACCTCCCTACGCCTCATGCCACAACCGCCTTGCATTGTCCATCGCGATCTTCGAAGCTGCCCTGCATTCCTCCATACCTTCAAATTCAATGGTAAGATAACCGTTGTATCCCGAATCCTTAATGAGCTTCATGATTCGCCGCATGTCGATATCTCCTTGACCGACGATCGCGCCTCTTAGATAGTTGCCATTCGCGGTTGTAAACCAAGCGCCTTCGCCGGGATGCTCATCGTACGGTCTGAAATAAAAATCCTTCACATGGATCAGTGAAGCATAGGGCAAATTTTTACGTACACCAATAAGCGGCTGCTCATCGACACACATGAAATTGCCGATATCCAGTGTCGTCTTAAAGTTAGGGCGATTAACCTCCGTTAAAACGCGCTGTACACGATCACTTGCCTGTACGCTGAAGCCGTGGTTTTCAATGGTCGTGGTGATCCCGTACTGCGCCGCATAATCAGCAATGAGACGACTTCCTCTTACCATCGCGTGTAAATTCGCTTCGAACCATTGAATCGTCATCTTGTCAGTCGGTAAGGCAAAAGCTGTTACATCATGCCGTATATGTGTCATACCTAGCCTATTCACCAAATCAACATGCTGCTTGACTCGTACGATCTCCGCTTCGAAAGCTTCTTCCGTCTCCTGGACGAAGTTGGCCGGCATCGAATAATTGGATAGTTCGATGCCAACTTCCTTAGCTTTAGATCGGACTGCGGCTGCTAGTTCAGGCTGGTCAATTAGTGTAAAACCGTAGGGGACGATTTCCATATGTTCGCCGCCATGATCTGAAATC
The DNA here is from genome assembly GCF_052115445.1 of Paenibacillus sp. 2RAB27. Taxonomy (NCBI): domain Bacteria; kingdom Bacillati; phylum Bacillota; class Bacilli; order Caryophanales; family Paenibacillaceae; genus Paenibacillus; species Paenibacillus sp. 2RAB27. Next base: position 127,721 of record NZ_JBFRGR010000011.1, on the reverse strand, counting down.
CACTGAATAACGTCTAGGACTGTCATTTCCCCTGTTTTTAATGCACCCAGTAAGCTATATGTGCTAAGACCGATTTTCAACGCTTATTCACCTCTGCCACTTATTCGATTTCCAGCGCGATCACTGTATCCATATCATCTGGTAGTTCGGCGCCGGTCAAATGAATGAATGCCCCGCTTTCAGTATCCGAATAATGTTCTGCCATCCATGGTGTAGAAACCTTCAGTTCTGAGCCGTCTGCGAGGAGCCTCGCCTTCTTGATTTTCCCCTTAAGCCCCTGGAAATAAATAGGTCCGATGCCTCGATCAAATACATGGGCATATAACATATTCCCGTTCTGTGTATAGCGTCCCCATTCAGGCTTTGGTAGCGAGGAAKCTCCGCAGCCATAAATGCTTTCGCCATTACGCCGCATCCATTCACCAACCGAGGTCAAAATTCGAGTGGACTCCGTTGGAATTTCTCCTCTTGCATCTGGTCCGACATTTAGAAGCATATTGCCATTCTTACTGATGCATTCGACTAAAGCTCGAACGACCTGTTTCGGTGATTTGTAGGCATAATCCTTCGCATGATAGCCCCAATTGTCGTTGAGAGTAATACAGGCCTCCCATGGTACATTTAATCCGTTTTCGTCAACAATCCCGCCGGGAGGAACGATTTGCTCAGGAGAATAGAAGTCTCCGGCGTATACTTCCGGTTCTGACTTTTTAATATCTCCACCAAGCCGATTGTCAATAATAATGTCTGGTTGCAGCGAGCGAATCAGGTTAACCAGCTCCGTTGCCCTCCACTTCTCACCTGTCATATCATCGTAGGAGAAATCGAACCACATGATATCTATTTTTCCATAATTTGTAAGTAATTCTTTCACTTGTGCATGCAAATAATCCACATAACGCTCGAATTGGATGGATCGGTTTGCATAAGCTTCATTGTCTCTCATCGGATGAATGCGATCCCCATAGGCCGGATAATCATCGTGATGCCAATCAATCAGTGAATAATAAAAGCCAACCTTCAATCCTTCATCGCGAAAGGCTTCTACATATTCCTTGATCAAATCTCGCTGCGCAGGTGTGTTCGTCGCTTTATAGTCCGTAAACTCGCTGTCAAATAAACAGAAGCCATCATGATGCTTCGTCGTTAGGACAGCGTATTGCTGTCCCGCCGCTTTCGCTGCCTTAGCCCAAGCCCGCGGGTCATAGCGGTCCGGTCGAAACTCTCGGAAGTACGGTTCGTACGCCTMATTACTCAGTTTCTCGACACTTCGGACCCACTCCCCCCTAGCAGGGATTGCATACAATCCCCAGTGAATAAACATGCCGAACCTTGCTTCCCGGAACCAATCTGTTCGCTCCCAACGCTTGTTCATGTTTTCCCTCCATTTTCGCGAATCGTTTCCTGCCATCACTTTTTATACACTTTATCGTAAGCATCCTGATAGATTTTGATGAATTGATCCATGCCGGAATCTTTAAGACCTTTCACATAAGCATCCCAATCTTTGTCAATGCTTTTGGCTCCCATGATGAACTGCAGCATAGACTGTTTAACGTAATCCGTAATAATCGGCTTCAATTGCTTCACTTGATTAGCCTGATCGTTCGTTAAGAAAATATCCGTCGGAAACTCTTCTTTCGGTTGGTGTCCCTCATACAATTCTTTGGTAGCCTTGTACAGACGGGTTTCCAAACCATCCATCGTATAGATGTCTTGGCTCGCTGCATAGGCAGTTTCTCGATATTCAGAGGAACGAAGTCCTGGTCCCATTTGATTCCAATGGTCGTTCTGCACCTGACCTACACCATAGGTCGTTTCTTTCACCTTGAACTTAGCAGCGGTTCCGCGTGTGTTCTTATCATTCGGATCCGCTTTCACCCAGTTGCGGCCTTCTTCCCCGAAGTTGGACAATGTCGTGCCCTCATCCGAGTAGAGATAATCGGCTAGACGAATTGCGGCTTCCGGATTTTTATTTTTATTCGTCACGGCAAACACCGAGTTTCCAATGCCAATGTAGTGAGCCGCGAACGACGCTCCATCTGGACCCGTAAGTGGCGCAATCGGATCATAGTCTTTGTGGCGCGTTGCCGTTGGCGAGGCATCTGTGAATTCGCCGAACCAGCCTGCAGGAATCGCACCAGCTATCGCAACACCAGGACTATTCCCTTTTTGGGAAAGAGCATCCGATTTCTGAGTAAAGGCTTCCTTATCAATCAAACCTTCCGCATACAGTTTGTTTAAGAATTGCAGACCTTTTTTGAACCCTGGTTGGTCGACTGAGGTTGCCAGCTTGCCGCCGTTCATCATGAAATAATTGTTGTCCGCATTGAAATATACGAACGCATTCATGACGAATGACTCAATATCCGTATGCCAACCCGTTGGTGAGCCCGTGAATGCAATTTCGTCTGCTTTGCCATTCCCATTCGGATCCTTTTCCTTAAATGCTTTTAACATGTTATAGAAATCGTCGGTCGTCTTCGGTGCGCTAAGGCCCAGTTTTTGCAACCATTTCGTATTCACCCACATTTTGGCAGAAAACTGACAGTGGTAGCACTCATTCACGGAAGGTATCGCATAAATGTTGCCGTCCGGCGCTGTAATCGCCTTCTGTAAGTACGGAATATCTGTGAACGCTTTCTTAATATTCGGCGCGTATTGATCAATCAACTTGTTTAATGGGAGAAGGACGCCTTGTTGACCATACAACAGCTGCTCCTCTTTCGTTAAATTACCTTGCATGAAAATATCGGGATAGTCGCCACTTGCTAGCAGTAACTGCTTTTTCTCATTCAATGCCGCTGTTTCTCCCGGCACTAGCTGCCAGTTCAAATGAATATTCGTCTTACCTTCCAAATATTTGGTGAACCAATTCGTATTCAAATCGGCAATATTCGCAGATTGCGGCGCGAAAGCACTCATTGTAATTTTATTTTTGGCAATCGGAAAGCCAGTTGCATTAACGCCTTTTCCGCCATCGGAGCTTGCAGCCCCTGTTGGACTAGCGCTACCTTGTGGATCATCATTGGACGTGCAGCCCACTACAGGCAACGTTATAAATAAAATCAGGACCGCCGATAACCAAGTTTTTCTGGTTCCTTTATTTACCATGCGTAAACCCTCCTTGTTATTCATAGCTATTCAATTTCCATGTGGACACAGCCTTAACAAGCTTCCGGGCATCCCTCCCCTCATTGTGTACCTAGTTTCAACCTTTCAGTGAACCAATCAAAAGCCCTTTCACAAAATGCCTTTGTACAAACGGATATAACATGAGAACAGGGGCGCTCGCCACGACGATCAGTGAATATTTAAGAAGTTCTTTTAACCCTTGCCGATCCGCAAGTTCTTTGACATCCTTAATCATCGTTGGATCAATAGAGTTCAAGATCAGTATATTTCGTAAAATAAGCTGCAACGGATACAATTTAGCCGATTTCAAGAAAATCAACGCTTCAAAATAAGAGTTCCAATAGCCAATGGCATACATTAGCACGAGAACGGCAATGATCGGTTTGGACAACGGGATGACAATGCGGAGTAGAAACTTAAAATCGCTGCATCCATCTAAATGTGCGGCCTCCGTTAATTCCGAAGGAATTGAGGTTTGAAAAAACGTCCTTGCAAGAATAACCTGCCATACCGAAATGGCACCTGGAATAATCATTGCCCATCTCGTGTCGAGCAACCCCATTCCTTTAACAGTTAAATAATAGGGAATCAAGCCCCCGTTGAACAGCATTGTAAAAATAAACAGTGCGGTGATGACGTTGCGTCCATAAAAATTTTTGCGCGAAAGCGGGTAAGCCGCTGTTATCGTCAACGTCACGCTAAGCAGTGTCCCAAAGAATAGATAGAACAAAGAATTCCCATAGCCCGTCAGGATTTGCGGATTCTGAAATACGGCTTTGTACCCTCGAAGGGTTGGCTCAACAGGGAACAACCACACCTTGCCTGAGATCACAGCTGACGAGGAGCTGAATGATGAACTAACGATATAAATGAGCGGGTAGGCCACAATGATTAAGCAAATAATCAGAAACACATAGACAAAGAACAAATACATTCTGTCGACACTATTTTCAAGAATGCGTGTAGGTGCCTTACTCGCTTTGAGCAGCACGGTTTGCTCGGAATTCACCATCTCATTTACCTCCTACCACAAGCTTGTCTCCGAATTTTTCCTTGCCACATAGTTGACCACAATGAGCAGTAATAAATTGACAACCGAATTAAAAAGTCCAACAGCTGCAGAGAAACTGAAGTTCGCTCCGACCAAGCCCATTTTGTAAACATACGTAGATATGACCTCCGACGCTCCAACATTAATCGCATTTTGCATCAGGTACACCTTTTCGAATCCAACGTTCATAATTTGACCAGCATTCAGAATAAGTAAGATAACCGCCGTCGGCATGAGGCTCGGCAAGTCGATATTTATCATCCGTTGAAACCGTGATGCACCGTCTACTTTCGCCGCCTCATACAAATGAGKGTCTACCCCTGCCAGAGCGGCAATGTAAATGACCGAGGCATAACCTGTAAACTGCCAGACATCGGAAAGTACATAAACAGTTTTGAAATAAGCCGGCTTAGACATGATATTTTCCGCTGGAAATCCAAACTTATCCGCTAAGAGGTGAACGAAGCCAAGTTGTGGAGAAAGGAACAGCATAATGATCGAAACCATGATAACCGTAGAAATGAAGTAAGGCGCGAAGGTGACTAGTTGTACGGTTCTTTTAAAAATGCCATTTTTCAGTTCATTCAACGCCAAAGCAAGTATGATTGGTGCCGGAAAGCCGACAAGGAGAGAGTAAAGGCTGAGCAGCGCTGTATTTTTGATCACCCTCCAAAAAATGGGCAGATGGAAAAAGTCCACAAAATGCTTGAAACCGATCCAATCACTTCCCCATATTCCTTTCGTGACCATAAAGTTTTTAAACGCGATTTGTACGCCGACCATCGGTATGTATTTAAAAATGATCAAATAAACAAGTGACGGCAGAATAATCAGATAGAGTTGCCAGTTTTTCTTTACCATTTTAAGTGCTATACTCATGGTACTCCTCCTCGATGCAATGACGATTCACTTTGTATTAAGCGCTTACAAATCCAATAATAACGGAGTACAGCTCATAATTATAGTGATCATTTTTAAGCAGGTAGTGTCCGTTTATAAGGTGGTGTGCTCCGTGAAACTGAAGCCTGCTTTCAGTTATCAGAATTTGTCGATTGTTAAAAAAATGGCAATAGGCTACATCTTTATCATCTTCATTCCGATTATTTCATTCGGCCTGTTTCTTTATAATCAGAACTACAATAGCTTTCTCGAAGAATATGCGCAAGGCAGACAAAAAATTGTGAATCAAGTTCTTAATAACGTCAATTTAAGTACGGTACAGATCGAATCTGCGTATCAGTTATTCCAAAACAATTCGAACACGATTGCCTATTTAAGTGGGAACTACCGGAGCGATTTTGAGCAAGTTTCCAATTTTTTGACCTATATCAGACCCTTGTTTTCGTATATTTTGTCATCTAATCAAATGATTGATGGAATGACCATCTACATGGAGCAGCAAAACGGTATGATTTTCAGACCCGAAATGGCAAGGATGGACGAGTTCAAGTTGGACGAGAGCATTAAGAAGCTTCCGCTAGGTATCGGTAAATGGATAACGTTTACGAATGGCTCCAATCCAGACATCAATCTTCATTATTTTCATAAAATTGGAAATCGGAATTTTGAGCAAGATATCGGACTTCTCGATATCAAGGTAACTTCTAATTTCATAAAACCTTTATTGGAATCGCTTAATTTAAACAGCAAAAGTAATTTTTATGTACTTGATCAAGATAATAAGGTCATTTCCCATATTCAAAAAATTCCCTTATCCAAAGATTCAGAGATGTCCTTATTGAACCAAGCCTTTCAACTTAATGCCAAATACGCGTATCACACGTTTAATGGTAATAAAATGCTGATTGAATCCTTTTATTCTGACAGCTTGAAACTGCAGTTTGTGATGATGGAGCAAGTAGACACCGTCTTTATTGGGATCAAAAAAAACAAGTATATTCTCGTAGTGATTGTCGCTCTCCTGTTACTACTTCTCTCCGGCATCTACTATCTGATCGCCAGTTCGATAACGAAACGCATTCTGAAGCTTTCCAAGCATATGCGGCAAGTTGACGAAAACCATTTCCCTATCTATCGCGGGGAAATTAATAAAGACGAAGTCGGACATCTGACTTCCTCTTATAATGCGATGATCAGGCGCATGGATGAGTTGGTTAATACCGTCCATCGTTCGGAAATGCTGCGAAAGGAATCGGCCTATCTCATGATGCAGGCACAAATCAAGCCTCATTTTCTATACAATACACTCGAATCGATTCGCATGATCGCAGAAGCCAACGATGACCCCGAAGCAGCTGAGATGTCTTATACACTAGGTAAGCTTTTCCGCTACAGTCTATCTGGAACGAAAAATGAGACTTCGCTCCGAGAAGAAGTGGACAATGTCAAAGACTATATTAAAATTCAACAAATTAGATTAGCTGACCGTCTGAAAGTGACGTTTGAGATCGACGCGGCTATCGATAACTTCCAATGTCCCCACTATATGCTGCAGCCGATCATTGAAAATAGTATTGTTCACGGGATTGCGAATGTAAGAAAACAAGGATCACTTTCGATCCGGATTTGGGAAGATTCTGCGTTCATGTTCATTAGCGTTGTTGATACGGGTATTGGGATTGAGGAAGAACGGCTTGTACTCCTCCAAGGCGTGTTAAACGGCACCATGGATGTCCATCGTTTGCAGAAAAGTGGCGGAGGTCTCGGGATTATGAATGTAAACGAACGAGTGAAAATGTTTTTTGGCGAACGTTCCGGTATTCAACTGGAGAGTAAGTTTCATGAAGGGACGACATGTATACTCAAGTTAGCTAAGGGGGCAACACCATGAAGCTGATGGTAGTCGATGATGAACCTATCATCTTAAATGGTATTATCCGTATGATTGAGAAAGCGCATACACCTTTTATCGAGATCATCGGCGCTGCTGACGGCATTGATGCCATGCATAAACTAGCGACTTTTCAACCTGATTTGATCCTTACAGATATTCATATGCCTGAAATGGATGGACTCACTCTGATAAAGGAAATACAATCTTTGAACCTTTGCAGCCGGTTTGTTATCTTAACTGGCTATGACGATTTTGCTTATGCCAGACAAGCACTTCGCTACCAAGTCATCGACTATTTGTTGAAACCGATTAACAAGGAAGAACTCATCAACGTTCTAGATCGAATCGGGAGTAGCATTCAGGATGAACAAAAGCAAATCAGCGAGTATGACCTACTTCTGCTCAAAGAACATATCCTATTCGATACGCAGTTTGATGATTTGCCGTTTAAACCTGAACAGTTGCAATCCCTGTTTCCCCATCCTTATACGACGATAATCGTGATCCAAACAATCAATCATATACCGCTTTTGACAACCGAAAGCCTCTCAGGTATGGGTACAGCACATATTTTCCAGAAATTGTACACATTCCAATCTCGCTTCTTGCAGCAAATTATCATAATTACGAATAGTGTGCATGTCCCAACAAATGAAGATTTACAGCTTGCATGTGGCGAGTTGTTCGGTACCGAGAGAAAGCAAGGCAGCGGAATTTGCATTGGGGTTAGCATACGGAAGAATGATAATGAGCGTATACGTGATCTGTATATTGAGGCTATGGCTGCGATGTTATTCAATCGATATTTTTCCTCGAGCACCATAACCATCTATAAACCGGAGTCGGAATACATACACCAAAACTTTGATAAACTTGTACAATACATTGAACGTTCAATTGACGAACAGCTTTCAATAGAGCAGATCGAGAAGGATGTACAATCCATACTTCCTCATTTCCCAGGCAATACAGTAAGTACTAACAAGCTTCGCAAGCAGATTCTTATCTGTATTAGTGTTTACTTGCAAAGTGTTGGCCTAACACCTGAAGCCATCTGGGGTGAACATGCAGCATCTATGCTTTTTTCTTCGAACAACACGTCACATGCAGATATCCATATCTCGGAGATCATTGCGCAGCTCATTCAATATATTCGCACCTCCAACCACCACCAGCCGAACATTCATACAATTGATAAAATCGTCGCTTTCGTGGAACAAAATTACAAGATGGATTTATCGCTCGATGCGGTTGCCGATCATGTGCAAATGCACCCTAATTACATCAGTATGTTGTTCCGGAAAGAGATGGGACTGACCTTCCTTCACTACTTGCATACCTTTCGACTTACCAAAGCGAAACAAATTATGCAAGATAATCCAGAATTGCCGATCAACACGATTGCAGAGCAAGTTGGTTACGAAAATCCACGGCATTTTTTCAAAGTATTTAAAAAATTCGAGAACATTACGCCTGGACAATTCAGGCTTGAAAATCCCTCTTTTTGAAGTTCCATACAACGAAAAAAGCCAGAAACTCTAAGGTTACTGGCTTTTAACGTGAAACTAGGAATCCAATTCCTCATAATCAAAGAAGTCAAAGTCTGCATGCAGTAGAGTACCACGTAAATCCTGTGCGCAAAGCCCAACGAAAGCGCCAGTAAAAGATAATTTACGCTGGTAGCTGTCAGCAAGATTGCCGGCGTACAACGTCGGACCAATAGGTTGCCACGACTGACCGTCTAAACGATAAGAGAATTGAATCTTATCAAAATTCATCGCTGCTTTGAGATAAACGTGCTCCCCTTGAGGAATCGGCACATAAGCATCCAGTTCATCATATTGACCCTGATCGCTTACGATAATTGCCAAATGTTTGCCAAACTGTTCATCATGGGAAATGCGCAAATAGTAATGATCGGATTCATCATAATAAAGAACCAGACCCGCCATTTGTGTAAAAGCTTCAGGCTCATACGCTACGCATGTCACCATTTCACATTGGAAGCTTTGAATTCTTCTTGCCACGAGGCTTTGGTTATGCAAGGAGGTTAGCGACTCTCTTCCCTTCAGTCGTAAGAAGCCCGGGCGCTCCGTTAAGCTTAGCCATGACTCGTCAGCCGGGACGCGCAATGTGTGCCAATGCACACTGAGCTTCGTTGCGTCAAAATCATCGCGAATCGGGTCCGATGCAAACGGATGCGGCGTAAGCTCTGTCTCAGGAATATGCAGCTGTGGCTGCTTTCCGCCTGCGGCCAGCCGAAGCCATCCATCTGGCGTCCACGCGACTTTTTGCAACGACGTTTCTCGCCCTAATGGACTGAGCTTGTTGCCGTCTTGAAGAGGACGCGAACAAATGAATACCATGTACCAGTCACCCAACTGCGTTTCCACCAAAGAACCGTGACCCGCATTCTGTAATGGATGCTCGGGGGTATTCATTGTAGTAATAATCGGGTAGTCCGGATCAACTTCATAAGGACCGTCTATGGAAGTCGCTCGCATGAGAGTTGCGGCGTGCATCGGCCCCGTTCCCCCTTCAGCCACTAGCAAATAGTAGTAGCCATCCTTTATGTACACCATCGGCCCTTCCGTAACACCCAAATCTGTCCCTTGAGTAATCAGCTTAATCTCGCCAATCAGTTTGCCTTCAGCCGGACAGAATTCCTGCATGATGATACCGGCGAATCTACTTTTGTTTTTACGAAAATCCCATTGCATATTAAACAGATACTTGCGACCATCCGTGTCGTGGAACAAAAAGTGATCGAAACCGCTGGAGTTCAGATAGATCGGTTCAGACCAAGGTCCTTCAATCGAGGGTGCCGTCACGATATAATTGTGCAGATCTTTATAAACGCCTTTTCGACCAACCACATTCGTAAAGCACAAGTAAAACGTACCCTCGTAGTAGCTTAAGGAAGGTGCCCAAATACCACCCGAACTTGGCACCCCGCGCAGATCAAGCTGGCTCACCCGATCCAACGGGCGCGTTAAGGGTCTCCAGTTCATCAAATCTTTGGAATGATGAATGAGAACGCCAGGGAACCATTCAAACGTAGATGTGGCGATATAGTAATCATCCTCAACCCGAATGATCGATGCATCCGGATTGAAGCCGCGTAGAATCGGATTTTGAATCATGCGATAGTACTCCCTTCATTTTAACACTTTACCAGAGATACAAATCGTTCCCTTTAAGCTTGAAAATCGCTTCCATGAAATAGTAATCCCCATAAATAATTGCGTGATGATGGTTTGCCGTATGATAGGAACCTGAACCGTATTGAACAAGACTATCACTACCCTTTGTCCAATCGATTCGTGGATCTAGGGATTTAAGCAGCTTCAACGCAGCCCCCAGATACAGATCCTTTTCGTGCTCACCCACTACTTTAGCAATTTCGAGTAGACCGCACGCCGCAATAGCCGCAGCTGTATCATCTTCACGCTTCGGTTCTTTCGGCTGACGGAAATCAACCGGAATCACACCATCAGCAGGAATGTTTGCGATAAAATAGTTCGCAATCCGTTTCGCGGTTTGCAGATATTCATCCTTTTGCGTATGAATATAGCTCATCATATATCCATACAGTGCCCAAGTTTGTCCTCTTGTCCAAGAGGAACCTTCCTCATATCCTTGACCGCCATACGTCCTTACCACTCCGCCTTCAAAAGGATCGAATTCCACGATATGATTCACAGAACCATCCGGGCGAACGAATGCTGTCATCCCCGTATCGGCATGCTTCATCGCGATTTGCTTAAACCGTGGATCACCTGTTTCTTCTGAAGCCCAGTACAACAACGGAATATTGAACATGCAGTCGATAATGGCCCAACCTCTTGTATCGGAGCCCTCTAAATCATTCCAAGCGCGGATGAAACCGCCTGCCAAATTAAAACGACCTGCAAGAAGATTAGCTGCGTGCAGCGCTCTTTTGCGCGATTCTTGATTCTGCGTCACTTTATAGTTCGCAACACTGGTTGGCAGCCACATGAATCCAACATCATGATGCAAGCCATAAAATTCATCAAAACAACGATCTAATTCTTTTTCGGAAAATTCCGCGATTTCTTTATATTTCTCGTTACCGGTTTCATGATACATCAACCACATCATGCCGCCCCAGAAACCATTCGTCCACCAATTAATCTCATCCGTGACAGTGCCTGTTGGATTATCTACAATACGATTATCATGTGTTCCATTAATGGTTGTGAACGGAATTTTGAGTCTGGACTTCTCGCTGACCCAGCCCATTTTTGTTGTAATTTTATCAATGACTTCGTTCAACCATGCTTGATCTTGGCCTGTAAACATGTGTTTCTGCCCACTTTCCTTCATTTAATATCAACCCTTTGTCGCTCCTGCTGCGACTCCTTTGATGAAATACTTTTGCAAGGCGATAAATGCAATTAGAACAGGCACGATCGACATGGCCGTACCCGCAAATACCATATCCCACCGGGAAGCATACTCACCTACAAAACCAAATATCTCAACAATCATGGTTTTGGGCTTATCCGATGGAAGAACTAGACTTGGCATTAAGAAATCATTCCAAATACCGAGCCCTTGAAGCACTACCATACTAGCTGTACATGGTCCTAACAGAGGGAATACAATGCGCCAAAATATCCCGTATTTGGAACAGCCGTCGATCTCTGCTGCTTCTTCAATCTCACGAGGAATTCCTTTTAAGAAACTGGTGTATAACAGACATCCGAAACCAACTGAACCAGATATATAGATGAGAATAGGGGACCCCATACTTCCATATAGACMTAGTAATTTCATCTCCTTAAACAAAGGAATCATGTACACTTGGAAAGGAATCATCATACCCGCTAAAAAGTAAACATAAACAAGATAAGTCCACATCTTATTCGCTCTCTCGATCGCATATGCTGCCATTGGGATGATACCAATCATCCCGATTATGGAAAAAAAAGTTAATAGAATACTATTCAACATGGCACGAGGAAAATCAGTCTTTGTTAATAAATACTTAAAGCTCTCTACGTAGATGCTGGTTGGAAATGCGATCGCGTCCCGCAATATCTCGCCATTGCTTTTGAACGCTGAGATCAGTGTAAAATAAATAGGAAAAAAGAAAATGACTGCGATGATGAACGTTACTGCAAAGAGGAGCACATCTAAGCCTTTTATTTTTTTGTCTGCTTGCATGTTACATCTGAACCTCCCTATTGCGAAGTACTTTAATTTGAATAACCGATACAATAAGGATCAGTATGAATAGAACAAGTGAAAGTGCCGTTCCGTAACCCTGTCTCAGTTCACCAAAGCCTACTTTATAAATGATGTAAGTCAATGTCTCTGTCGAGAATCCAGGACCACCATCGGTCATAACGGCAATTTGATCAAATATTTTCAAAGATCCAATCATCGATAACATCATACAAACCGTAAAGGCACCTGCAAGAAGTGGGAACGTGATATGTCTAAATTGCTGCCAGCGGTTTGCACCATCAATGCCTGCCGCTTCCGTTAACTCAGACGGGATCCCTTGCAGACCAGCTAAATAGATGATCATATAGTAGCCAGATGCCTTCCAAATCGTAAATATGATGATAGAAATGAGTGCATAATCTGGATTTCCAAGCCAATCAAGCTTTAGAGATGATAATTTTAACTTATCAAGAATTTGTGTAAGCACACCGAAGTTATAATTCAAAATAATGGTCCAAACGAAGCCCAACACGATACCACTAAGCAAAACTGGTAAATAGAACACGCTTCTAAATAGGTTTCGAAACCATTTCACTTGATCAACCAGCATGGCAAGTGCTAAAGCAACGACATTCTCTAAAACGACTAATACGAGGGAAAGAATGAGCGTATTTTTGAGCGCGTTATGTACGCGATCACTATGCCACATTTCCACAAAATTATCGAAACCGATGTAGCGGATCTCATTACTTATGCCATCCCAAGAGGTAAAACTTAAATACAAACTGCCGAAAGTAGGTACAATAACGAACATCGTGTATAAAATAAAAGCTGGTAACAAAAATAGTACCGTATAGGAAAGCCACGACTTCTTTTTCTTTACTTGTTGTATGGTGGTTGCCATTCTCTCACGCTCCRTTCGACTTAGAGAAGGAGAACCTCCGCTGTGGGCAGAGGTTCCTCCAACTGAAGCCGAGTTTTATTTTTTCATTGCTTTAATCGCAGCATCCCATTCCGCATCCGCTTTTTTCATATAATCTACGCTAAAGTCACCTTTAACTAACCAGTCTTGCGCCAGTTTGTAGAACCAGTTACGCCAAGTTGGCGGCATTTGGTCTTCACCCCAGAAACTATTAATTTGTAGCGTTTTAACGACTTTCGGATCTGCCATCATCGTAAGAACTTCTTGAAGCTGAGGACTTGCATCATACGTAATTTTCTCTTTGGTAGATGGAATTGCACTTGCAATTTTCAAATAGTTTGCATATTGATTTTTGCTGAAGAAGAATTTGATATACTCACTGATTGCAGCCGTTTTGTCAGGATCCTTGATGGCATTCGCTGAGAACGACCAACCGGAAGGCTGTGCAAGTCCGACAACATTAACGACACCTTTTTGATCAGGAACTGGGTACCAGCCGAAATCAAACTTCGGATCTGCTTGAGCGATCGTCGGGAACATCCAAGGTCCGGAATAAAGACTTGCTGCTTTACCCGTTACGAGCATCGATGCAGTTTGGTTATCTGCCGTACTCATAAATCCTTTGTCTACATAGCCCTTAGTGAAAAGTTCCGTAAACAATGTCATTGCTTTCATCGGACCTTCGTCTGTAAAGCTTGCTTTTCCTTGTGAACGCTTGGAATTCCAGTGAGGATCTTGCGCGAGCATTTCGTCCATAAAGAATTTATTGATCCAGAAGCCCCAGTGGAAAATATCTTTACCGCCAACAACGATTGGTGAAATACCTTTCGCTTTCAGCTTCTCTTGTGCGGCAATAAAATCAGCATACGTTTTTGGCTCTTCGGTGATACCCGCATCCGCATAAGCTTTTTTGCTATAAATAATACCTTGTGGCGCAGGCAAAGAAATCGGTGCATTGTAAACTTTGCCGTTTACTTGAGGTACAGTGTCGAACAAGCTTTGCAAATCTTTAGGTAATTCGGCAATTTTACCGCTATCTGCGAACAATTGGGTATCACGCATTTCAATTAAATCCGGGAACTCCCCAACAGCATCCTTCGTTTTGATGAAATCTAAATACGAAGCCGTTGTCGTCTCACTTAAATCTTTAATTTTGATATGAGGATTAGCTTTGGTAAACGCCGAAATGGAATCGGCAACCGCTTGTTTCGTTGCTGGATCGCCAGTCGCATAAATGACACTGAATGTAACATCCTTCTTCGGAGCCGCAGTTGCTGCTGCTGTGCCGGCCGGTGCTGCGCTTGATGTTGACGTTGTGGAATCATTGTTATTGCCGCAGCCTGCCACAATGAGTGCTAAAGCTGTCGATCCTAAGAGTACTTTGGAAAATGTTTTAACCATGTTGAAAGTAACCTCCCTTTAGTATGTAGCTTCTTGTGAACAACGCCAGCTTTGTTTGTACTTTCGACGCATCAGGTGTTGTTCTGTTCCTTGATTTAAGACTAACATACGCCCAAATCGTTTAGAATGAAGTTTTTTAAGCTCGTTATGCATGAATTTAAGAAGGTGACAATGAATGCTAGTGCTTTTATCTATATGGAAAAGCAGCTTCCACCCATGCTTCGAATCGAAGCATGAGTGGAAGCTGCCTACAGGAATAACAGAAATTACGACAATTCATCCTTTGATTTGGCTCTTGTATTCATGGGGCAGCTTGCCATAACTTTTCTTGAACATATCGCTGAATTGCCGTGGATTTTGATAACCAACCTTCTCAGCAATTTCGTAAACGAGCAGATCCGTTTGCAAAAGCAGCCTAACCGCATTCTTCATTCGGATGTTCGTAACGTACTGCTTAAAATTCTCTTGCATGTGCTTCTTAAAGAAACTGCTAAAATAATACGGATTCATAAACACTTGGGAAGCTATGCTTTCTAGTGTTATATTTTCGCTATAGTGCTCCTCAATATATTCCTTAACAATCTTCATCTGCTGCGCTTCGCGGCTGCCACCTGCGGTGCTTACTTGTTCCAGTATGTCCAAAATACGAACCGTTATAAAATCAGTAAGATCATGAAAACGGTAAAATTGATGCATCTGCTGTTGCCAGTCATTCCGTTGCTCCGGCGAAACCTGAAGGTCAATCCCAACAGCCGACATCTCCTCCATTAAATCTGTCAATAAGGCATATACGATTAATACCGCCGATTCTTTGCGACCATTCGCATTGGTTGCTGCCTGCTCAAAGAAACTGCCCAAAAGCTCATGTACCTGCTGCTTTTCCTTGGCAATGACCGCTTTAATTACAGCCTGCTTGGCACTTGCCAAGTGCTCCTCTGAGCCAACACGCCGTTCATTCACTGACCAGGATAGAATCATCCCTTGCTTTTCAAAATAGCTGTAGTTCATCGTCTMAAGGGCTGACAGATAGGATTGCCTCATGTCACGAAGGCTGTTAACCGGCAAACCGATACAGATTGTCACATAAACTTTAAGATAAAATAAAATCTTATCCCGCATTTCGTTAGCTAGCCGCTGCAAATCATCCTCTACCTGCATGTGGTTCACAATGACGCATAAATTCTCGCCTTTTCGAATGACGAGACCACTGCCATAATGTTGGATCATCTCATCCACCAGATTGGATACCGCAAACATTAATAAACGCTTCTCATGCTCTCCCCATCTGCCATCTTGTAACTGAACATGAGCTAGCTCCACATACAGGACGCTGAAACAAAGGCCACTAAACTGCGCATTCAAAGCTTGAAGTTTACGCTCCGCTTCCTCCCACCGGATATCCCCTTGCGTAAGCCTGTCGAACAGCTCCTCGAGCTGCGTCTTCTTATCTTTTTGTTCATAAACGGCCAGCTTACCTTTGGAGGATTGATCTTCATCTGCTTCCTGCAACTGCATCATTGCTTTGCCAACTGCCTCGAGCAACAGGCTCTTCTCAATCGGTTTTACCAAGTAATCGACTGCACCGAAGGCTAAAGCATCCTTAGCATAGGAGAACTCTTGATAGGCGCTGATGAAAATAATTTTGGTCCGCAGCTGCCGCCTTTGCACTTCCTTTATGACATCAATTCCTGTGCCATCTGGCATGCTAATGTCCGTGATGACAAGTTCAGGCTGCTTGAGTTCAATCTGTTCCATCAAACTTCTGCCTGTCATCGCTTCACCTACGATTGCAATGCCGAGCTCTTCCCACGGGATGAGCTTTTTTAACCCTTTGATAATAATCGGTTCATCATCAGCTAGAATGGCGTTCAACACGGACGCTCACCTCTTTCGTTAAAGGAATGACAAGACGGACGGTAGTCCCAATATGTTGGCTGCTATTGATCTCTACGCCAAAACCTTGCCCATACAATGCAATAATGCGTTCATGGACATTAATGAGCCCAATGCTACTTCCCGTATCCAGCGAACTGCCATTAGCCAACTTTTTACGAACAATTTCTAACGTATCCTCGCTCATCCCTACTCCGTCGTCATCTACAGTGACACTAAGCAGGTTATCTGGCAGCTTCTCAATCGAAATACGGATCGTGCCTTTCCCTGATCTGGGCATAATGCCATGATAAATAGCGTTTTCAACAATCGGTTGCAGAGATAGCTTCGGAATCGCACAGTCCATCAAGTCCGAATCGAAGCGGAAGTCAAGTCCTAGCCTATGCTCGCCGTACCTGATGACCATCAAGTGAAAGTATTGCTCCAGGTTTGCTTTCTCAGCCCGGATTGTAACCGTTTCCTCACCGTAATCGAGTACATACTTAAGCTGATGTGATAACGACAAAATCATATCGCCCACCTCATTTGCATCTTCGGCAACAGCGCTCATCCGAATCACTTCCAGCGTATTATACAAATAATGCGGTCTGATTTGGCTTTTCAACGCGTTCAGCTCCGCTTGCTTCTGTTTAATCTGTGCAACATACACAACGTCAATGTATTCCTTCAGCCGCCATACCATCTTATTAAAGCCATGGGATAGGAGCCCTAGCTCATCCTCTGTCTTAACGGTCACCTGCGTATCGAAATTACCGGACTCCACTTTCGCCATTTCTCGCGTAATACTGCGAATCGGGTTAGAGAAGCGATTAGAGAACCAGACTGCGACCACAATCAAAGAAACCATACATAAGCCGATGACGATCGTAATCGTCTGAATGAGCTGCTCTACTTTGAGAAACAGTTCTTTTTTATAAAACTCACCAATAATTTGGATACTATTCTCAGCTGTTTCCTGTTGTAGATGCAAGAAATCATCCGAAGCATTCGCCTGAAATACAGTACCGATGTGCTCCTTTTTATTGCTATATAGGATAATCCCCTGTTTATCAACCACATAAACGGTATCCCGATTATTCAGAACCATCTGCTGGAAAATTTCATTAAATACGCCTAGCCCTACGTCCATGTAAAAGGTCCCGACAATTTCGCCTTCAACCTTAGATGACCCCAAGACGTCAGTGAGATTGCGACCAAACGTCATGACTTGATCCGTTGCCCCAATATAATAATCCTGCTTATGCGTCGGAAAAAAGCCAAGACCATTACGATTGACCTGCATCTGCTCTTTCCAATCAACCCTTGGGTATTGATATTGGTAATCTAGAGCCACGTTTTTCTTCGTCAAACTTTGAAAAGTCCCGTCCGGCTGAACAAAAAAGACATTTTGCAAGTTACGTTCAGTATATAAAATCGTTTGCAAAAAATCGTTGATCGTCGTCGTTAATCGGTAATCTTTTTCCTTATTTTGTGCTGCAATCGCTTGTCCCAATTGCCCGTACTGCCCACCAACCCCGTAAGAGTACATGAGTTTGGAAATACTGTTGTATTTAACAAACATATCATCTACATTTCGGCTCGCAAACAGCAGCATTTGCTCATAATTGTTCGTCGCATAACGCTCCATAAAGCCGCTGAACGTCTGCAGTGAAATATAACTGAGAATGAGCAGTGGGATGAGACCTACTGAGATGAAAGAGAGTGTGAATTTGGCAAAAATGCTTTTGTGCAGCCGGAAAGGGTTCGATGCCATCAGAGAGCGCCTCATTCTTTCGATTTAGAATAAGTCTATTTTAACAGAAATCTCACGCGATACTACCGTTGTAATTTAATGTGGAAGTGCGCTTTTTTAAGACATATATGAAAAACGCCACCCTTGTGGGTAGCGCTGCGCTGTCGGACGAACCTGTTATTCAACCATGACACTTTAAAACAGTCGATCCCCAGCATGAACATCCGTACTAGAGATAGATGCACTCTTCCTGACCTTAAGTTGTTTCATGCGCTTCTTGGCATAGCATCAACAAGGCAATTCCTTGTCCCCATGGCATGATAGACTGACGGGGAATAGCATTATACGCCAGAATACTTTTTTGAATGCCCGTTCCTGCCGAAACATCCTGCACCGTACCCTCTTCCGAAATATGCCGAAGTACAGCCTTATACCCTTTCTCCGCGCAGTGTAAGTATTTTTTATCCAAATAGCCCATACGCACGCTTTTATTAATTCCATATACAAAGCCCGCCGTCGCAGAGGTTTCCTCATAGGAGGAGGCGTCATTGAGAATGGTAGGCCACATGCCATTGTCATTTTGAACAGCCGCCAGTCCCTCGACCTGTAGGTGGATTCTTTCAAAAAACCATTCTTTTTCCTTTTCATAACCACGCAAGGTTGTGAATATTTCCGGTATGCTGATCGTTACCCAGCTGTTTCCTCTTGCCCAGAGACAGCCGCTGAGATGATAATTACCCGACAGACAGTATCCATGGTAAAGCAGCCCATTTTCCCTGGTTTGAAGGGCTTCGATATGAAGCCTTGCCTGCAGCAGTCCTTCCTCGATATAAGCTGCTTTATTCAGGATCTGTCCCAATTCCGTTAAGAACACTCCGGCCATAAATACGGTATCTACCCACATCTCTCCGGCAAACTTATCGTTAATAACCGTATGCTCAAGAGCTCCATTAGATAAACGTGGAGCTTCCTTCATGAGCCAACTGGCAAATTTTTCGGCAAAATCAAGATAATGAAGTTCTTCCGTTTCTCGATAGAGCAGCAAAACCGAGAGCAGCGGTGCGGTAGTATTGATGTTATACGAAATCTTCTGGCTGTTCGCCATGTTAGAGTCGATAAACGTTTTGATAAAGTTATAAATCTCCTGGCTTCCGGTTGTCTCATACACTTTCCGCAATCCGTATAAAGCGACACCTGCTCCCCAGTCCCAATCGCCTTTCTTGTCTACATTAAAATCCATCCCCATGGTTGTTCGTGCTACTTTTTCCAGAATTCCATTCACTTTTCACACCCCCGTTTACTCTTGCCTTACTGTTATCTGATTAAAATCGTAGGTTACCTTTTTTCGGTTAGACTTTACTTCAACAATTCCACTGTTAAAAGCTGAAAACATATAGGGCCCGTTATAGGTAGGATAAGGAAAGATCACCTTTTCTCCATTTATGGTTCGCTTAGATTTGTCCATCGATAGTTCCCCCTCCGAGGAGGAATGGTACGATAACTGCATATTTACAGGGTCAAATGCAACACGGTTCTGTAAAATCGTCCTGCGAAACGTTGCAAAATCCGGGAAGTTCATGTTATCTCCCACTTCGCAAATGACCGCATTGCACCTACCCTTACTTCTAATTTCCCTTCTGGCAAAGTCTCCATCTTCTGTCCAGTTATACCCATTATGGATAAATAAAGAGATATAAACCCAGGACTTTCTTAGAAAAAGGTAATTCCCCTCTTCCTTCACCTCATCGAAGGCATCCCTCGGAACATGGACATGAATCCAATGCAGCGCTTGCTCCTGAGGGATCTGATACATTGCCATCACCACATTTTTTTCGCCAAAAAAGTGCCCGCAACCACAACCCAAATCTCCCGTCCAGTAGCCATGCTCGCTTCCCTCCGTGCCATGATGCCCAGGATGATGACTGAATATTTTCAAATTGGTCTCCTCCACAAGGCTCAGATCCCATTGGTGCTGCTGATGATGGGCATACCAACCCGCTTCACTACCTAGACGGTATGAATCTTGGAAATTCACAGCTCCCATGATATACCGGGGCGTGTAATAGGTATATTTATTGATGCTTCCCTCCTCCTGCGGCAGCTTTTTGTGAGGAGTTTCAAAAGTTATGCAGTGTAAATGCTTGCTTTCCTCGTGAACATAGGGCTGCGTTCTCCCTAGTGCAATCTCGTAAATCTGTTGATGGGGCTGATAGCCCGAACAAATGGCAGCAATGAGACAGGGACCCTGGATCTCCTCCCTATAGCCATGCCCGAAATACAGATAGTAGAGAGGAAAGGTACCGCTTCGGGCATGATCCAACGCAACAGGAGCATAGATGCGGCCATGGGCCCCTCCGTACATACCGTCGAGGCTATCGCATACCATGTCCAGCATTAGCAAATCCAGCATCATCTCTGCAAGTTTAACCAGTTCCGAATCGCAAGCAAAATCATAGAGACACAGCAGACACTCCACGACCTCTGGTAGATAGCTGGAGGAATCAAACTCTGCCCAGCCCCGCTTGGCGCGAAAAACAAGGTATTCCCGGAGAATGTTTCCTTCCTCCTCCAGAAGCTCCTTTCCTTTCTTTCCATACGCCTTAAAGCACTCTTTCGGATATTTCTGTGCAGCCAGATACCGGGAAGTATGAAAAAGCAACATATGATTCTCTGACTTGTACTTGCTTTCAAAACCATGATTCAGATAAAAATTTCGTATGGAGTTGGTAGTCAACTCCTGCAAAAGTCCAATTGGTTCAAACTGGTAAAGGGCACGTATCAGCTTTATGGCCGTAAAATCCGATTCTCCTTGCGGATCGCGGCCATAAGGATGGGGATGCTCAAACCACTCAGATGATCTCACCAAACTCTGATTACTTTCCTCCATATACATGGCTTTACTCAGGTTCGCAACGGCCATACCTCCATATAGATCCTTGGACAAATCCCTCTGAATTTGCTTATCGAGCAAATAGGAGCTTCTTTCTTCAAGGCTAACTATCGCATTCCTTGCCAGAAACTCCGCATCGTCGGACAATCTAATGAAATCCATTTCCATCTCACCTTATTATTTTTTAGCTAGGAACTGGTAAATGTCCTTAGTAAAGAAAGCATTCTTTTTATTCTGCTCATACCACTTCGCGTACCAATCGAAAGTCTGATTTTGTCCAATCTTCTGCTTCAAACTCTTAAGATCATTCATCGCTTGATCAACGGAATAGCCGTTCCCACTTACTACTGTCTTGGCAATAAGATCCTTGCTTTGCTGGGTCCAATCATTGTTGATTTTTAACAAATCAGCTGGAAGTGTAGGCATATGCTCACCATGTGTTAACGTGTACAGCGGCACTGTGGGGTTTTCGTACAGATCACGTGTTTCTTTTCTGATTCCAGCCCATTCCTCAGCATTTGGAATATTCTTATCAAGAACTGGAACGTTACATATCTCTTTGGAATCAATCGTTGTCGCTGTCATATACATATCGGTGTTGTAGCCTATTTCAATTTTACGTAAATCCGGATTAGTCGCTCTCGGGCATCCGAGCTCATCATTTTTCCAATGAACGTTTTCCGTGCCGAATTTGAGCAATTTCCATGTCGTTTCAGCTAGCATGAAATCAATCTCTTTCACTGCGGAGACCGGGTCCTTTGAGCCCGCATAAACAACCGTTGTCATCTGAAGCGGATTTAACATTCTGATCGTGTATTGTCCAAACTCTGTCTTAGGCATCAGCATGGGGGATATCGTTGCTTCTTTATTTGTGCTGCGGAGCGTCGTTAGTAAATCAACGTTCGCGT
The DNA here is from genome assembly GCF_052115445.1 of Paenibacillus sp. 2RAB27. Classification (NCBI taxonomy): domain Bacteria; kingdom Bacillati; phylum Bacillota; class Bacilli; order Caryophanales; family Paenibacillaceae; genus Paenibacillus; species Paenibacillus sp. 2RAB27. The sequence continues at coordinate 105,802 of NZ_JBFRGR010000011.1, read as the reverse complement.
TATCAGCCACATAGATTCCCAGCTTGCCAGATAAAAAGTCTTTCTTCGCTTTCTCGCCGTTCTTATCCGTCAAATAATCACGATCAACAACACCTTCGTCAAACAGTCGTTTCTTGAAGGAAACGGCCGCTTTCATTCTCGCATCCTCTTCGACCAGCTTGTCATCTTTAATGAACATCGAATTGCCATGCATAGCATCAATAGCTTCATCCCCTAAATAAGCGAGTGAATAGCCGTACGTGTCCTTCTTCCCATTGCCGTCCGGGTCTTGTTCGGTGAACGCTTTCGCTACTTTAAGCAGATCGTCCGGCGTTTGTGGTATGGGCAGCGAGAGCTTTTTTAGCCAGTCGGTGCGGATGAATACAGCTATTTGTACGGTGCTAGGAATAACTCGCCCAATTTCGTACAATTTACCATCAGGCTTTGTACCGATCTTGCGCAGAATGGGATACTTTTCCAGCATCTTGCTGTAATTCGGCGCATATTGTTTGACCAGATCATCCAGCGGCAGCAGCTGCTTCTGGGTATACAGTTGATCCCGATAGCCCGTTTCAAACTCGTTGATCACGTCGGGAGCTTCTCCGGAAGCAAACAACGTATTAAATTTCTGCTTCGATTCAAACCTCGGAATGGCAACAAATTCAACATCCGCTGGCCCGTTTTCGTTAATCCATTTCGTCCAGCGATTGTTCGTAATTGATCCTTCCGCTGGTGGTGTGTTGCCACGGTCGTAGAGGGACATTTTGATCTTGCCCCGTTTCTCCGGTGCTGTTGACGATGATCCCGCTTTTGTTGGTGAGACGGAAGCTCCACTACCCTCTTCTTTTGGTTTGCTACAAGCCGCTAGTACCGTCCCTGCCGCCAACAAAGTCACCACTGCTGTTAACGTACTTTTCTTCATTTTGACTTCCACTTCGTTCATCCCCTTTTGTATTTATAGACTGAATTCGAATCCGTTCATCCTATCGCCATTTTACGACTTATCCTTTGATAGCGCCAAGCATCACACCCTTTACAAAATACTTTTGCAGAATCGGATATACAATCAGCATGGGCAGTGTCATGATCGCAATGCCCCCAGCTTTCACAGCCTCAGGTGACATATTCTCCAAATCTTCCGGCTGCAAGGCGATCGTCTGCATCAGCATGCTCTGACTCTGCACCATCTGCTGAACGAATACGGTCAAATTCATCTTTTCCGCATCATTGATGAATATGAGGACGCTCAGGAAGGAGTTCCAGTAACCAACCGCTAAAAATAGACAAACCGTCGCGATAACAGGTAATGATAACGGAAGAAATATTTGTACAAGAAGCCGCCATTCCCCACAACCATCGATGCGTGCAGACTCCTCAATCTCTGCAGGAATACCTTCGAAATAGGTACGCATGAGCAGCAGATTATAGGCGCCAACCAACCCAGGGAGCCATAGGGACCAGTAAGTATTAATGAGGCCAAGGCTTTTCATCAGAAGAAAGAAGGGAATCAGCCCACCGCTGAACATCATCGTAAACACCATGGCCAGCGTAATAAATTTGCGCCCAAAGCAGTATGTACGAGACAACGCATAAGCGGCAAGAGTCGTGCAGAGCAAGCTCAACCCCGTTCCTACTATCGTGATGTTCAAGCTGTTCAGAAAAGAGGGAATGACTCTTGAACCGATAAATAGGGTTTTATAAGATTCCACATTAAAATGAATCGGCCAAAGCCAGACGAAACCGGAATCGATGGCCGCTGAGTCGCTGAACGAGACAGCGATAATATTAATTAGCGGAATAAGGCAGCTGACGGCAGCCAGCAGCAGAATTGTATGAACAGAAGCATTAAACCATTTCCCTGCGTAATTTTCTCTCACGTTCTCACTTCCTTTCAAGCCCGATTACCATAGGCTCTGGTTGAATTTACGGGCAATACGGTTTGCTGTTAACACAAGTGTGAAGCCAACTAATGATTCAAATAACCCCATTGCAGCCGGAACGCCGAATTCGCCCCCCTGAATTCCCGTCTTGAATGTATACGTACTGATGACTTCCGAAATATCGGCGACAACCCGATTCTGCATCACATAGATGTGATCGAAACCAACCTCCATGACACGTCCTACACCAAGGATTAGCATCAAAATAATCGTAGGTCGAATGCCAGGAAGTGACACATGCCACATCTGCCGCCATTTGCCAGCGCCGTCCATTGCAGTCGACTCGTACAAGCTCGGATCGATCGTCGTAAGCGCCGCTAAATAAATGATCGCCGAAAAGCCAGCCTCTTTCCAAATACCTGCACTCAAAAAAACGGCAATCCATGAAAACGGTTGATAAAGGAAGGCATACCGTTCAACGCCCAGCTTTTCCAGTATGTCGTTCACCATCCCGGAATCCTGAGAAAACAAGGTGATAAAGATGCCGCCGACAATAACCCAGGAAAGGAAATGGGGCAAATACAACAGTGTTTGTACGATTTTCTTGAACCACATTTTTCGAACCTCATTCAGCAGCAGAGCAACCAATATCGGAAATGGAAACCCAATAAAGCTTAATAAGCTCAGCATGAATGTATTGCGGATGATCTTCCATCCAAGTGGATTATTAAACAAATAATCAAAATGCTTTAATCCAACCCATGGACTCCCCCAGATTCCATCCCAAAAGTTATAATCCTTGAATGCAAGGACGATCCCGCCCATCGGCGCATACTTGAATAGGAGAAAACAAATAATGGCTGGAGTCAGCATGATATACAGCGGAATATTTTGCTTCAGATATTTGCTGCCACGCTTTTTAATATCTCTGGTTCGAACTGATTTATCCATGTCCAAAGCTGTGTGCTGCGAAGATACTTGCATGTGACTTTACCTCCTATGTCGCCCTGCCGAGCGTGTATCGCTTGGTTGTGATCGTTGCTATTCCGTTCACAACTCAACACTACACGGAAGTCCCTTAGCAAGGCAATTCACACATTTAGACGCGATGCACTACTTCAATAATCAGCAGGAGTTCAGGGTTTAAACGGCATGCCCCACGCTTTGTGGCATGCCATGCACAGTTTTCACACAAGACTCTGTTTCCACAATACCCTGCACTATTGGGGACAAACGGCTTGTCGGCTAAACAAAAAACGACCCATTCAGGGACTTTGTTGATCTTTCCCTGAATCGATCGTTTTCGATACTTCCTGATTATAATTGTTGGAACTCTTTGCGGTATTCGCCAGGTGTCCGGCTCACGAGTTTCTTAAATACACGAATAAACGAAAAGGTATGTGTATACCCGACCTTCACTGCGATTTCCTGGATCGTAATAGATGTTGTGACCAGCAAATATTTAGACTGTTCGATTCGTAGGCCAGCCAAATAATCAATGAATTTCTCACCGAATTCTTCTTTAAACAAGCGGCTTAAATAATTCGGTGTCAACTTAAATTTCTCACTCAGCATGACGAGTGAGAAATCTGGATTGTTATACTCGTTTTCGATATACACTTTCACTTGGTCAATCAGATCATGCTGACTTCGCTGCGCGCGAAGGTTATCCAGCCTCCTGCAGGCATCCTCCAGAATACGATGTAATTCTTCCTCCAATTCATCCACCGTGTCGAAAGACACAATCCATTCGTTAATTGGATTCATGGCATATTCTCGCCAACATTCCAGATAATCTGCGGATAACCCCGACATTTCCTTGTAAAAGTGAAATAATAAATAATTCATCAGATTGACAACTTGTTCCCGTGAAAATAACTGTAAGCGAATTTCCACAAACAGGGCGTTATAATGGCGTTCCCATTCGGCTTCACCGAGCCTGTAGAAATGGACCAATTCACGAATATATGGAAGGGATCGGAATATTTCTTCGCCCGACTTGTTAGTGATATCCTTGAATTCAATAACGCTGCTGACTCCGACCGTGGTCTTATAGCTGAGTGCTTCTAACGCTTCTTCATAGGAACTAGATACCCCATGAATGCCTGACACTTTCGTTCCAAGTCCACAGGTGATCGTAATCGCTACATTTTCGTGGATCCAATCCACTGTTTTGCGCATAATCTCTCGAAACGGATCACCTGCTGCAATCTCATTCGGCAGTTGACAGACAACGCACAATCGATGCTTTTCAATCCATTCTGGACAGATCAGAATACCCTCATTCTGGTTCAGTTCTTGAACAACGTTATCAATAATAAATTTAATCAAATATTGATCCTTATTATTGTAAGTTGAGGTGAAATTCGAATACTTGTCGATCTCGATAATGGCCACCACATATTGATCGTATGTCTCATGAAATCCGAAACGAGATAACTCCTTTTCCCACCCTTCCAGCTGAAGCTGCGTCCCGGTCAGCAATTCTTCGAACAGATATCGCCGACGGTAGCTAAAATTCTCGTCGTTCTCTAGCCGATACTTGCCGAATTGCTCGAGCAGATGATCAAGTAGATTGTCAATAATTTTGAATTCATCAAACTTGACTTGTCCTAGTATATTGGGTCTCTGCAGCGGAACGGATGAGAGCCGCTCCAGAAGAGACTGAATCGGCTTATAGTTCTGCCGACTAGCGTATATAATCCATAGTGCACCCGCAAGAACCGTGATGATGCCGATCACCAGCCAGAAGGCATTGAGGTTCGAGAGAAAGCGAAAAAATACGCCGTCGATAAATCCGCTTCTAATCGTCCAACCTGTGTACTCCGATTTCATAACGGTAAAATCTTCCCGATCTAGGCTAGCTCCTCCGTCTATCGCGTCGTCACCGATGATATAATCTCCATTGGCATCAAGTAGGTGAAGATAACTGAATTTAGAACTGGACACATTGTTGACGAGCTTAGCGATCGTATGTAATTTTATATTTGCAACAAGAACCCCCTCTGTTCCCAACGGCAACGGCATCCGCATGACTAGAGATACGACGGGCGTTGTCACTCCGGCGTTGTCGATATACTGACGACTTATACTCCAGCGATTAGCAGGGGGGGCGGCAATTAGCGTATTCAAATATTGGCTATTGGAAAATTGATCGAGCCCCATCATCGACGTGTCACTTAAGACGATTTGGTCACGTGTACGATACAAATACACCGATTCGATCTCGCTGAAGCTGTCTCGCAGCAAAATTAATTTCTTATATACGTCACGGTCGTTAAGATATCGGTTCTGAGAAAACGGAGATGTACTGTAAAAATCGATGACAGATTGGTCATCGAGAAATGTCTGCACGATATATTGTTCGACAGTTCGCAGCTTGGAATCGATGTATTGCATGGTATTTTCTGCATAGATCTCGTTCGCCTTCAGCGCTTGCTGCTTGGACAATTCACTCATGGTGACGAAAAATATCCATAGCAACACTATAATAACGAGAATGAAAACTGGCAGATAAGCAAATACAAGGCGATTTCTCCACTTCTTCCTCATGTCAACATCCCCTTTATTCGTACAAAGTACAACGAGTCGGATAGACAAGTCAATACTCAATTAGGAGAATCATGCACATTTAGAAGAATGAAGGCAATGAATGAACAAAGAAACCCCTTCCAACCAATCAGGCTGGAGGGGAATAGCATCCTTCAATCATTTATTCACTTCGTTGTTTTAACCTCTAGTTGCAGCCTGCGCACCCTCATTTTTACATTAGCAACGATCCATCGTGCCATCCATGAAATGAACTCTCGCTAACTTACTCTTTTATCTGATTAACAGGAAAATAAATCGTGTACACTTCATCCTTAATTTCATAGAGAGGAATAAAACGTATCCCCCTATCCTGTCCCTTCGTTCGATAATAGCCCACATTCCACCAACTGTGGTTCCTCTCACTATCCGCAATGAGCATGGTGTCTGGCAATGTAGGGTTGCCAATCAATCTGTGTTCACGTTCAATCAACCCCGCCAATACAATTGGCCCGTCCATAAAAGCAACCATCTCCTCTGACCCAGAAAGTGGCTCCGATGTCAAAGACTTAGGAAATTCAATTTGCACGTTGTCCCCGTTGCTCCACGTTTTACGAATTTCAATGAGTGATTGAGGTTTACCAGCATCAGCAAGTAGGACGCCATTCACATACATGGTCGGCTCGTCTTTCACCCAACTCGGTACTCTAAGTTTTAATGTAAATTCAGCATCCTTGTCACAAGTAATTGTCAAACGATACGTAAATCGATCAGGTCGATGTACAGGAATTGGCGGCATATCAATTTTCGTTATCGTCGTCATGCCTGTAACATTCCAATTATTCAATGGATGAACACCATGTTGCCCATCTTGCTTAAGACTAATGTTAATTGTAGTATCATCTATCTTCAAATTAACTTCAGCTGGAATCCACTGGCACACAACTACGCCATCCTTCTCCTCCATGAAAATCTGCTGCTCATAAGAGGCATTCGCTTGAACTAGCGTACCATGGCAGCACCAAAAGTGCTGCGTAGCTGATCCCCACTTCTTATGACTCCCTGCGCCGATTCCTAGAAAATACGAGATCATGCCTGTCTCTCCATGCTGATGAGCAAGGACTCCGTTATAAAACCTTCTCTCCCAGTAGTCGGCGTATTGTGGTTCTCCCGTCCATCTGAGCAGTACGTGAGCTAGTCGCATCATATTGTAATTCACACAGTGCTCCTGTCCTACGCCCATTCTCTCAGCAAATTGACCGGCGGGAACCCATAATTCACCATCATCTCCAGCACCCGTACAATAGTACCCTCTATCGGTAACCGCACACTTCCAGAACGCTTCTACGACTTCTCTAAATCGCACTTCGCCCGTTACCTCCCACGCTCTAGCGGCTCCCAAAATTTCAGGAATCTGCGTATTCGCATGCTTATTCGTCAACACATCTTGTCCCGTCAATAAAGCGTCAAAAAAACGACGGCGATCGTACCGATGGATTAATGCAAGATGTGTATCATCGCGAGTTACACCATACAGATCTGCCCATACTTCCAACATCCCGCCTGTTTCTAAATCAAGTAAATCATCCATTTGTTCTCGGCTAAACTGTCCAGTCCAGCGGTAGAACCAGGAAGCTAAGCCACGCATAAGTTCGAGTGCCTGTTTATTTTGACCAATCTTATACATATCGTATAAACCCATCAAAAGCTTGTGAATCGTATAATGCGGTGCCCATACATATTTTCCTTTGGCAATTCTAGTCATGTAGGTCTCTGGAAAAGCGGCAAGCCATTCTCCACCATTCGCTTCCTGACAGCGAGCCAACTCTTGGACAATGAAGTCCGCTTTTGCCTTAACTAACCTATCTTCCGTTTGTGCATATATGCGAGCTGCTGCAGATAACCAATGCCCCATCATGTGACCACGCAACTCACAAGTTGGAGATTCCCATCCCCAATGCCAATGTTCTGGGCCATCCATACTCGTCGTGGTTGCACTAGTAGTTCCGCCATTTCCACTGTAACTCCATAATCCAGCTTCCAAATAGAAATTACGAAGTAAATTTTCATTTGTTAAGCTTACTACATACTTTTTATTGAGCTCATAGCGTGCTGTAAGAGGTCCTGCTGACAATTTTACCTGACCTGCCTGATAGTCTTCCATACTAGTTGATTCCAACTGAATACCTCCATTATTTTGTGTTTTTAATAATTATAGAACTTTGCTATCATTGATAGAAATACACAAATCATCTAATTACATATACTTTTTTTGGGATAAAATAGTATCGGTATACGAAAGGAGGTCTGCAAGATCGATTCGTTCGTTTATTTAACAGGTGACCGGTTCCCCATGGTACGAGATATCGGCTGGAATCAAGTAGATACAGTTTATACACATCACGATCGCATATTGGACTTCGATGTTTTTGTATTTGTTACGAATGGCCGCATGCAGGTCGTTGAGGGGAACACGGAATATATCATTCAGGAGAAGGAGCATCTATTTTTAAAAAAAGGGCTTCATCATTGGGGACGCCCTGAAACATTACCAGGAACATCTTGGTTCTGGGTGCATTTTAATTCACCTGAATATGACTGCGCTTCCTATAAAGAGCACGCCCCCTTACCCGAAATCGATTTCTTTTATCCGGATCATTATGCCTACAGATTCCCAATGCCAAAGCATGGAACTTCACCTTTCCATCGAACTCTAGAAAATAAATTACATAGGCTAGTGGAGGACTTTGGTAAGCCAACCGAACATGGTATGGTTCAACTCAGCATTCACGTGTATCAGTTGTTTATACAGCTTCATCAATCGATGAAAGAACAGAGCAATTCAACAAGAAACTCAGGAAAAGGGGAAACTGTTGCTGGGCGGGTGATGACTTTTCTGAAGCAGCATACAGACGAGGACTTTGATTCTGAGAAACTAAGCAACCATTTGAATTTAAACTATAGTTACATATCCGCAACTTTTAAAACACAAACAGGGCTTAGCATAATTGAAACGCATACGAAATTAAGAATAAACAAAGCGATGGATTGGATGCGAAACACATCTCTCAATGTATCTGAGATTAGTGAGAAACTAGGATATAAGAATCCTTATTATTTCAGCCGAGTGTTTAAAAAAGTAGTAGGGGCATCTCCCTCAGCTTATATGAGCAATTTCTATAAGACTTTTTGATGATTTTGCACGAGAAGTCCTCAAGTAAATAAGAAAAGGCGGCATGCGCCGCCATTTTGATATTTGTGCGCTAGCGTGCGATGCCTGACCAGGATACTTCTCTTGCGCACAATATTTGTGCGCTAGCGTGCGTTGACTGACCAGGATACTTCACTAGCGCACAATATTTGTGCGCTAGCGTGCGATGACTGACCAGGATACTTCTCTTGCGCACAATATTTGTGCGCTAGCGTGCGTTGATCGACGGGATACTTCTCTTGCGCACAATATTTGTGCGCTAGCGTACGATGAGCGACCGTGTTACTTCACTAGCGCACAATATTTGTGCGCTAGCGTGCGATGACCGACGGGATACTTCTCTTGCGCACAATATTTGTGCTCTAGCGCACGATGACCGACAGGATACTTCACTAGCGCACAATATTTGTGCGTGAGCGTGCGATGAGCGACCGGGTTACTTTCAATTATTTTTAAAAAATGCCTAGTTCTGATTAGACTCAGACTAGGCATTTCCCATCCGTTTCAACATCAAACCGAAACTTTTCCTATATTTTACAGTATAATGTTTTGATTTCAATTATTATCCATTTATACCAAAGAAATGAGGATGAACAATGAAAACGAGCTTTCATACTTTGCATCTTAAGAAGCTTTTGCTAGCTTTTACTGCTGTAGGACTCCTGAATACAAGTCCTATTATTTTTTCTTCCGCACAAGCTGCCGCGGACTCTTCCTCTGCTTCACCACAACCGGTAAAGGTGTCAGCAGGTTTGGAATCGTATAGCCTTCTCGATGATGAGGGACATGTCTGGATAATCGGTAAACGCGTCCCAACTAGAGTAAAGGGCTTAGAAAATGTTTCTGACTTTGCTTTCAATGGCCGAGGGTTGGCTGCTCGAGAAGATGGGACGGTGTGGGAATGGTCTTATCAATATAATTCACCTGAGGATACAACCTGGTACTTTCCTGTCACTTCTCCGGTTCAAATTCCACAATTAAAAAATATTGTTAAAGTAGCTGAAAATGCTCAGCAATTAAACGCAGCTTTGGATAAAGAGGGGACTGTTTGGGTGTGGAATTCCAAACACAGTCTGGAGAAAAGAGAAGAAAAAGCCCCTGTGCCGATTCCTGCGCTGAAAAAAGTAAAAGATATTACCCTTTTTAAAGATCAGGTTATTGCCTTACAAGAAGACGGGACTGTATTTAGTTCCACTGGATTCGATGATTATACCTACAATTTATCTGCAAATTGGAATTTACAGATCAATGAAAATACATCCTATAACATTAAAACAAAACAAGTTCCGGGTTTATCTGACATTGTTGAACTAGGAAAAGGAACGAATACAAGACATCTGCTAGCTTTGAAAAAAGATGGCACCGTCATGGCATGGGGCGAAAACCATTATGGTCAACTGATAGGCAAACTCGGGGATGCTGAACCGATAGAAGCCGTACAGGTGCCAGGGCTAACTGATATTATTTCGCTAACATCCGGAAATACACATAGTCTTGCACTTAAAAAAGATGCGACGGTCTGGGAGTGGGGATATCTTACTATGAATGGAAGCCATGATTTTGAACAGATTACCACACCTGTGCAAGTTAAGGGGTTGGACCACATCACCGCGATTAGTTCAGGCTTTGGCTTCAATACGGCCATTCGGCAAGATGGAACACTTTGGGCATGGGGAGATAATAATTTTGGACAGTTAAGCGACGACACCAATACCCCCAAATTTAGTCCGGTCCATGTTTCATTTCCGAAACCAAGATGGATGCTTGATCTTCCAAAAAATTGAATTACAATCGTGGAATTCCGCCAATCAATGCATGTTAAGCATCATTTTAAAAGGAGTTCCTCCAAGCTGTGCAGAATTCCCCCATCTAGAGCAGACCGACAATGATCGGCATTCAAAATGGGGGATGAAGATGACTATTTCAAGCATGTTCAACAAACAAGATTTAAAGCAAGAATCACATCTTTCTCTTCGTGACCAAGACGTTATTCGCCGGAACTTTATTGTTTTCCTTGCCATTTCTGCTACCGCTTTACTCATTTATATGAGTGTGCTTACCTTAGGCGCGGGAGAGATGGACTTTAGTCTTACGTTTACGCTCATATTTGAAACAATCATTTGGTTGACGTTTGCCTACTTGCACTTCACCAAGAAGTTTATTCATTATTTATGTTATTTCGCGGTCATTACCAGCGGCATTTCAACTACCGTGCAGCTGATTGGAAAATCGGATGTCACCAACATCTTTTCCGTCTATTATATGATGATCATGGCGCTTATTTTCATGAAAATGCTGCCTTGGCTCATCTCTGCTGTATGGGGACTTGCTCTGGTCCTCTACCAATTCGTCGGCCAAAAAGATGCGCTGCAAATCGATCCGCAAACAGCTCCTACCTATCTCATTTATTTTTTCTTAATTAGCGTTCTGATGTTCGCCGTTTTGAAGGTTACTGGCTATATGCACAAAAGTATGGAAGAAGCCCGGACGCAAGCGGAGCAGTTCCTTGCCCTTCAGCAGGAACAACGAGAAATCGCCACTAAGCAAGTTACGCTGGTCACGGAGCATCTGCGTTCCATCACACAATCAGCCGAGGAAGATAGCTCTTCCTTTGATGAAATGAACAACGCCTTCCAGGATATTGCAACAGGCGCAGGTGATCAAGTCGATTCAACACTATCGATTACGGAGTCCGTGAATCACATGAATGAGCTGATTAAAGAGATGTCCGACTCAATCTACAACTTGCACGGAAAAACATCCGAAGCAGCTACACTCTCCGACCAAGGTCTCGGCCGTATGGAGCAGCTTTCGGATACTTTCTTAGCTTTCACCAAAGATATTGAGGCTGTTTCTCATGACACAACTTCCCTGATCGCGCGTTTAGATGAAACAAGCCAATTCAGTCACACGATTCAGGATATCGCGAATCAAACGAACCTCCTCTCGCTCAATGCCAGCATTGAGGCGGCAAGAGCCGGCGAACATGGCAAAGGCTTTGCCGTCGTCGCGAATGAAATCCGTAAGCTGGCCGATATGACAGCCAAATCTGCCATTCGCATTTCCGAGCAGTTACAGGAATTCACAACACTGTCTAGCCAAACTCGCTCCCGAATGGATCAAGTCTCTCTGCGTATGCAGCAGAGCACGGAGATTACAGGCCAAACGAAACAAGCGTTCGAGTCCATCACCGATTCCGTCACGATGCTTAAGGTGCTTTCTATGAGTTATGGCGAGCTCATGGATYGAATCAGCAACTCGTCCGTCACAATCAGCGATTCCACGAACAACTTGGCGGCGATCTCTGAGGAAGCATCGGCGACACTCGAAGAGTTGTCCGCAACCTTGCAATCTCTGCTCCTCAACAATCGCAAGAACTTAGTTCGTATCAAGGAAGCGGAGCAAAACTTGCGTGTGGTTACTCAATAGGGCTGTAAATCATGGTTAATTAAAAAAACGGAGCCCGCATACCCGCGGCGCTCCGTTTTTTTAATTTCAGAATTTTCTCTACAAATCCTCCGTATTAAGCGTAAATCCTTCGATAATGACGTCTTCATCAACCTCGATCAAAATACATCGTTTTCCGTGATAATTCACCTGTTTCACGTATTTTAAATCTTGTGGACTGACTGTAATCGTGGCGATCTTCGTATCAATCTTAATCGATTTTGAAGTGAACTTCGGCATGACGCTGCTCGCTTTGATTTCATAGTTTTTGTCGTCGACAACGTTTTGGAAGGCTCGTTCCACCTTTTCTGTCGTCACATTCTCCACGCCACTCGCCGACAGCATGCGTTCCACATCTTTATAATCCAGCTTTGGAGGCTCTTCCTCCTCGTTGGATTCGATGACTCGATGAATTTCCTCGTACACATGAGCAATCGTAGCGGCATCAAGCTGATCCCCTGCCAATTCATTCACGATATCTTCAAAAATGGCTCTCTCTTCTAATGCTGTCACGGTCTTCTCGGCATTTAAGACTTGCTCGATGTATTGCCAATTCGGTTCATGCGCTCTGCCCGAGCAATACAGAATGCGATTCACGTCGGAGTAGTTGTCCGTCACACTAGGATAGAAAAAACCTTGCTCCGGCGTGTTCAATTTGATGATCGGATCTACGAAGACATTATACTTATATTCCCTCTCCACATAGTCGAACATGAGCGTTTTCTTTTGTTGTTCCGTAGAATTCACACTGCACAGAATGAATAGATTCGCGAACATCTCGTTCTTCTCGCTCTCCATGGCATCTTCGTTCCTACTCTTGGTCGGCCGTGAATATTGCCCTCGAACGAAAGTACACACAGTATCTTGCTCGTATACGGTATCAACCAACATTTTCTCCACCAACAAAAGCATCAGATCTTGCCATTCTTCCGCATTACCGGTCACCAAACCTTGATGCAGAAGCACCTGTGTAGGCTGTTCCGCTTCGTCCTGAAACTTTAACTCATACATCTTCTGATCTAATTCGCCGGTCAGCAGTTTTTTGAAATTAAGCATATATAGTTCCTGCTTCTCCCTGTCGACTAAGGCGAACGGTTGGCGCTCAAAATGGTAGATCTCGTTGGTTTCCTTCATGATATACACGTTTAAAATATCGTGAATTTTAAGCATTTCGTTATCCAATTTAAAATGCTTGCGAATATGTGCGATTTCTTTCTTTATCATGGTCCTGTAGACGCTCCTATGAAGTAAAATGGCCTTCCTAAATGCTCAAATCATAACAAAAGCCCTTCATGAGAAGGGCTTCCACCGTTGCTTCCCTTTATTTCAGATCCAACTAAAAATGAACAGCACTTCATATATCTCGTAATTGAACATATAGCGTTAATTGACTCTACTTATGAACTACTTCCTGTATGTTAATTCATAATTATAGATTTCTCAACAATTTTGAGTAACTATCTTCAAAATAAATAATAATTGTGATGTTCAGGCGTACATTTACATTATGAATACGGATCCCGTGACCGAATTGTTCTCATTGTGTACTCTGCCTAATGATGAGATTAGGCTCTAACACCGTCAGTTTCGTCACTTTTTCTTTCTGAATCAATTTGGATAAAATCAACATCGCCTGCTTGCCGAGTTGTTCACTTTGCTGCGAAACCGTCGTAAGTTCTGGATTCATCGCTGAGGACAATTGCGTATCATCAAAACCAGCAATCGCGATATCTTCAGGAATCCGTATCCCGCGCGACAGGACTGCTTTCATAGCACCTATGGCCACATAATCATTAATACATAAAATAGCTGTAGGGCGATTGGACATGGCAAGGAATGCTTCCATTAGTTGTCGACCGCAGGACATAGAGAAACTCCCCATGCGTACCCATTCCTTGCGGTAAGATAGATGATTCGCCTCTAGCGTACGCCGGTAAGCTTGCAACTTCTCCATCGTGGTTGTCGTAGCTGCGCTTCCGCCTAAGAAACCGATCTGCCGATGGCCTTGATCAATCAAATGCTGAACAATTAGCTTTGTGCCTAAATATTCGTCTGTTTTTACGCGATGACATGGATGTCCTGGCAGTGAGCCATTAATCATAACGATGGGGATTTTCCTCTGAATATCCACCACTTCCTGCACGAGTGAATCTGGACAATGCCGGTCATTAATACGGCCACCCATGAGAATGAGTCCATCCACTTGCCGTTCACATAGTAAATTTAAATACTCGGATTCTCTGCTATAATCGCTGAAGGTATTGCATAAAAAAAGGGTGTACCCCAGTTTCTGTGCAGCTCGCTCAGCCCCTCCGAACACCTCTGGGAAAAACATATTACTGCTATCCGGAAACAAAACACCGATCATGCCGGTTTTCTTATTAACCAGACTGCGTGCCAGGGCGTTGGGTTGAAACTTATATTTTTCAATAATCGCTATAATTTTCTCCCTCGTGGAAGCTCGTACAGGTGCCGTATCATTGAGAACCCGGGAAACCGTCGCGACGGAAACGTTCGCTTCCCTAGCAATATCGTAGACTGTGATCGTGTCCAGGAGCTCACTCTCCGTTACATCGAAATGAAAAGCGAAAGATCGAAGGCCTGTTCTGAACAGACCTTCGATGTGTGAATCCTCTTATTTCGTGCTTTCTACCATTTTTTTGAATTCATCCAATTGCTTCTGAACTTCCGTCATCACTTTGTCGAAACCGGCAGCTTTCAACTTCGCTCGGAAATCATCTACCGCTTTCACAGGGTCACCCGCTTTACCGTAGAGAATAGCAGGGCCCATGGATCCCACAACTTGTGTAATCGCTGTCAACTCATTCGTGACGTTAGCTTTATCGAAGACAAATCGGCCATATGGATACGGCTTCTTGATCTTATCGTAAGAAGCATACAAAGCGCCTTTCCCAACCCAGTCTTCGCCATTAGGAATTTCGTTCTTGTCTATACGTCCGCCCCAGAAATCGGAGTAGAAATCGTCTCTTTGCACATCATACCCGTCCGGACGGTAGCGTTTGCCGTCTTTCACGACATACTGCACACCTTCGAGGCCATAGTTCATCAGACGATATACTTCAGGGTCTTGGCGAATGAGTTCATACACCATCAGCGCGCGCTCTGGATGCTTACTTTTCGCACCAATGGATGTACCGCCATGCGTGATCGACATGGAAACGAGGTTATTTTTAGTCGCTGAGAATGGGAAGAATTGCAGATCTGAGCCTGGCTGAAGTTTATCCATTTTGATGCGCTCGCCAAGGTAGGTTTGTGTATGATGTTGATCGACAGAGGTTTTACCTGCTTCCATCTCCGCACGGTTGTCGCCTTTATAGTTCAAAACATCCTCGCGCCAGAATCCCTTGTCGCCCCAGCTTTTCATCATCTTAGCAAAATCAACAAACGTATCATCAAGGAATGGACTATAGGCTTTGTATTTATCATTAAAAGATTTGCCGTAAATTAATGCGAATAATCCTGTATTTATCGGAAGTTCAATCGCATCCGTGTAAGAATTGATATAGCCGCCAATGTTGCCTCCTGAAGTACCATTCGTATCCCACGGAACAACGCCCGGCTTTTTATCCTTGACACCTTGCAAGTATTTCTCTAAAGTCTTCCAATCCGTAATTGGTGACGTGATGCCGAATTCCTTGGCCCAATCCCCACGATACTGGAAGCCGTGATTTACCCATTGCGTATAATGATCTTCGGGAATCAGCATGATCTGATTCTTGTATTTCGTCTCAGCCCAGTTCTCTGGCGGTACTTCCTTCCATGTAATTGGCGCAAAGGTTGGCAGGAGCTTATCTAATGGCTGGAAGGCGCCTTTTTGCGCATTTTGCCATGTATCCAACCAGTCTGTTGCTACGGTAATTAAATCAACAGGCTCCCCAGATGCGAGTAATAAATTGTATTTTGTTTGCCAATCAGCCCACTCCACCCATTTAATTTCCAGTTTTGCATTGACCTTTTGTTTTAAAATGGCATTAATCTTATCCATGACTTTCTCGAACTGTCCATTCTTCGGCTTGTCGCCCAACATGACATAAGAAATCGTTTGAAACTCAGACGTATCGATTTTCCCGCCAGCAGCTGTTGCAGGTGCTGGCGAATCTGAAGAAGTGCTGTTAGATGACGTACAAGCCGTCAAACTTACTGCGAGCGTCGCAGCGAGTGCAATACTAAGCGCTTTCTTTTTCTTGAACATGGAATTGCCTCCCCATTATCATTTTGGTCTATGCCTAACGTTAGCCTTTAACAGCACCAACGGTGATACCTTTGATGAAATATTTCTGCACCAAGGGATAAAACAGGATGACAGGTCCTGTTGCAACAACCGCTGTGGCCATTTTCATGGACTCGAGCGGCATATCTCTGGGTTGAACATTGGATGAAACGGACGAATTCTTTATAAAGTCAGCGCTGGTGACCACATTATAGAGAAACAATTGAAGTGGTCGATATTTCAAATCCGGCGAAAGGAAGAGCATGGCATTGTACCATTCATTCCAGTAGCCTAGTGCAATAAACAGTCCTATCGTAGCCAAAGCAGGTGTCGTCATCGGCAAGATTAAATTTGTAAATATTCGAAAATCGCCTGCTCCATCCATTTTGGCCGACTCTGTAATGGCATGAGGAATCGAGGTGACGAAGCTTTTCATCATAATAATGAGAAAAGGGCTCATGAGTCCTGGCAACAGAACCGCTAAGTAGTTATCTTTGAGGTGCAGCCACTGCGTCATGATTAAGTAAAAAGGGACGACGCCCCCTTGAAACAACGTTGTAAAGTAAATGAAGAAGGATATCCGGTTCCGATACGGAAAGTCTGGACGTTGCAAGGAATATCCCGTCATGGCGACGACGAATAGTCCAATCGCTGTTCCCGCGACCGTAATCCCCAGCGTCACACCATAGGATCCTAGAATCACGCCCGGATTTTCAAACACGATTTTATAAGCAAACGTACTGAATTCGGCAGGCCATAAATTATATCCATGCAGCGTAATTGATTTCTCTGAGGTGAACGAAGTGCCTAGGACGAGAAGAAATGGGATTAGGCAGCATACTGCGAATAAACCAATAAAGATATAGCCGAATTGTCGTATAAGCACGGATGATAAATCCGTCCCCCTCTGTCGAGCGATGACTTGCTCCATGGGATGTCCCTCCTCTGCTATTCATCATTGAATAAATCAGATAACTTTTAAAATAAGGTGTTCTCAGGTGAAGCCTTTTTAACTAACCAGTTTGCTGTGATGACGATAAAGAAGCCAAAAATGGACTGATATAAGCTGACAGCGCTTCCTAAAGAGAAATTAAAATTGTTCATTAAGGAACGGAACACGAATGTCTCAATAATATCTGTAGCATCGAACAACGCTGTATTATTAGCTCCAACTAAGTTGTAGAATAAGCCGAAATTGCCTCGGAGGATGCCTCCCAATGAGAACAGAAACAAAATAATAAAGGTTGGCTTCAGCCATGGGAGCACAATATAACGAATCCGCTGTAAGGCATTGGCGCCGTCAATTTCTGACGCTTCCACAATCTCAGAGTCTAAGCCCATAATGGCGGCGAAATACACAATGGAGCCATATCCTGTGGACTGCCACAAATACGTGATGACAATGATAAAAGGCCAAATACTTGGATTTGAGTATGTTTTGACAGGATCCCAACCGATCGATTTCAGAATGCCGTTCAGCAATCCGAAATCATAGCTGAGAATGTTATAAGCAATGAGTCCAACAAGCACGAAAGAGATGAAATAAGGCAGAAACATCAGCGATTGCGAGACTTTCTTAAACCACTTTTTACGAAGCTCATTGAGTAGAATCGCAATGCTGATCTGCAGAATATTGCCGAATACGATAAACTCGAGATTATAGAGAATGGTATTGGACGTTAACTTCCACAGCGCGCCTGAAGTCACTAGAAATTTGAAGTTATCGAACCCAACGAAGTCACTGCCAAAGATCCCGGCCGAGTAGTTATAGTTGATAAATGCAAGATACAGCCCAGGCATAGGAAGATACGACATCACTAGGAAAAAAAGAATAGCAGGTACGCACATCAGCAATAACGTGCGATGCGACCAAAATCTTCGCAACGGTGTCGTTCGCTTTCTGACAACGGGTGAAACGACATCTATGGTCTTGGTTGTGGTGGCAGTTTTCATACGTTAGCTCCTTTCATATTAACTATCGGAGACGGGTACGAAACGAAATGGTTCCAATATAGCATCGTTTTCTAACCCTACAGCCTCCAACATAACAGCTAGTTCGTTCCCCTCTTCCCGCTTATGGAACCATGCCCCAGGCAAGTAAAAGGATTCGTCACTCCCGCCACGGAATATCGGCCGATTCGCACCGCCTTGCGTCCATAGACGCCCAACCAGATGTCCGTTAAAGAACACCGTCAGTTTCATATCTCGGCCACTGGCATATACACGCCAACCTAAGTCCTGATTGCTGTCTTCGAGCTCGCCATAGAGCCATGCGACGGCACCAGGCTTCAGCGCTATCGCTTCTGTGACAGGTTGCGCATCGATGCGCGAGGCTTTAGCATGTTGCAATAAGCCTTGTTCCTTACAACCCACTACGCTCCATTCATTCGCCGACGTACCTTCGTACAATGTAATTTGTCCACTCAAGGCAATGAACGTTTTATCCAATAATAGCGTAATGACCGCAGTTTCTCCCGCATGTACGAAAGGCGTAAGATCTAGAAAAGGATCATGCGGATTCACTTGTCCTAGTGAATGTCCATTTACATAAGCATAAGCTTGGCTGAAGTTGCCAGGCGTATGAAGAATCCAACGATTGGCTTGGTCTGCCAGCTTAACGTGCTTACGATAGCAGTGATATGCAGGCAAATCTGCTGATAACCAGCCTCCTATGCTGACGATCGGCCATTGCCCGTCATCCACATCCGTAGCTGCATATTCGTCTTTGATACCACCGGCTTGCATGAGCTTGAATCGCCAATTTTGATTTAGATCTCTTGTCGACGTGACGCCAACAATACCAGTAAGTCCCTTCAGACTGTTCAAATGTAGCCCGGGAAGTGTCGTATCGTGGAAATTGGTATGTCCCCAAATTTCCGCACGGGCTGTTAGATCAGGTACGACGTGTATGCCTTCAGGAATCGGCACATAGCGGCTTGTTCCGCCTGGTGTTACGGTACCCATATACTCTTCTCCCGTATAAAGAGAAACCACATCACTAGCTCGCTGTAGGATGAAGCCTTGATAGTTGTCATCAGTCTGCGGCAATTGGGCTTGATACCAAGCGAATCCACGATATATCCCGTGTTTTTCTAAATGATCGGCATCGTCTCCAAGGTATAGGGTTTCTTCTGAAAGGGAAAGCACGTGGTCAACCTTGCTTAGTTGCCATGACGTCTCCACTTCCCTGCTTTCCCTCGCTTGCACAGCAAATGCTTCAATTCTCAACTTGCCATCCTCATCGATGCCTTCCAAACGAAGCGCACGAGATCGGCTCATTCCGATGATTTCAAGAATATGCCCATCTGATAGATGAATCGTAGCTCTAGCTTCATTGTCCGAAGATTGAAAGGATAACGTTACCCTTCCTTTTAATTGCGAATCATGAACGGTCATTTCGATATTCTTTACCTCGATCTCCGACTCAAAGGTGAATTGCACTTCCCCTTCACCCTCCGTATGGAAAATGAAAAGTGTACGCTGCTCATGCGCTAGATGCTTCACTTGCATTAGTTCAGCTGTTGCATAATCGAGCCCACCGCCATCAGCAATCCCCCAAGTTTGTAAAGGCACATGAAGTGGCAAAATCGGGCATTCTAATGCCGAGACATTCAATTCGAATACGAGCTCGCCGCCGTGCTTCAAAGCTAGATGATTTTGCTCACTTGGCGTTGCCTCAGCTAGCGAAGCACCATAGGTTTGAATGACGTAATGCAGCAACCTGCCCTCGTACGCTTCTTCCCGGATATGCCCTTCTGGCGTAATCATGCCATGAAAATCATAATCCGATGTCAGAAAGGAAAGCGGATCTCCCCAATTGTTGGCGGCATTCGTAAAGCCAAAGTTTGTCCCTGATGCTTGCAAATAAGGACCTAACAATTTGGCTCCAGCTGAAAGAAGACGTCGGAGCAAGAAGTGCGAGCGGTTCGTTTCGGTTACCAGTAAGGGATAACCCCTTCTTGCTAATTCCTCTCTGTAGTAGTGAACTCTCTCTTCAAAGGATGGATCACGATCATTCGGGTAAAAATTGCAGGTTGGCACAACACCTTCAGCGAACCCGGTTGCTTGTAACAAACCGCCTTGGCCAGCACATGCAAGTAAGGGAACCGTGATGCCATGTTGGTAGGCTAGATCTCTCAACGCTGAAATATAACCTTCGGGATCCGTACAAGGATAGAAATCAAGCTCATTCTCCAGTTGAACAGCAATGATGGAGCCTCCCTGGCCTTGTTCATATTGCTGTAGAATGGGTAGAATCTGTGCATACCATCTAGCCACATGCGTTAAGAATAGCGGATCATTGTCCCGAATACGTATGTTTTCTTCGATAAATAGATAGGCGGGTAATGCGCCCCCATCCCATTCGGAGCAAATGTACGGACCTGGCCTTGCGATAACCCATAAGCCAGTGTCCGAAGCCTCTTGAAGGAACTGCATAACATCTTTCTCTCCGCCGAAATCCCATACCCCTTCTTCGGTCTCATGATAATTCCAAGGAAAATACACATCAATTGCGTTATAACCAAAGGCTTTTATTTTACGTAATCGTTCTTTCCAACAAGCACGAGGGAGTCTAAAGTAAAACAAAGAGGCACAGAGTATAACTTCTGATTTGCCATCTATGCGTAACGCCTCGGGCGATAATTGAATGATCTGATTTTGGCTGATGGATTGTCGCACGTGTGATTCCTCCCTCGGTTGGGCTCTCTACTTCTCGTATGAAACCCATTTCATTCGCCATGTAGGTTTCATGTTGTCCCTATTGCCAGTATAGTTAAAATATAAAGCGCTTTCATTCAAATAAACTTCTAAATACATAAGAAAACAACAGGATTCACCACATCACAAAAAAGCAAAAAGTTGTGAATTATAACGCAATTCACAACTTCATGCCTTCCATATTTCACTGATTTCTTATATTTTTCACTTCACTTTTAAGACTCACATCTAAATTCTTTGACAGTTTTCCCCTCAAGCTCTTTAAATACTTTACAAAAATAGGAGGTTTCTTGGAAACCTGTTTTTTCTGCGACTTCATATACTTTCCAGCTAGGATCCTGAAGCAATAACTTAGCCTTACGAATTCGATATCGATTTAAATATTCTACGAATCGTATCCCTGTCTCACTTTTAAACAAATTAGAGACATAATTAGAACTAAGATGAAGATTATCAGCCACCTTGGTAACCGTGATATCCTCCGCATAATGCTCCTCGATATAAGCAATGGCAGCTTGAATCTCTTTACGAAACGGCGTATTCCCCATTGATTCATAACTTAATTCTTTTTGCCATTTCTGAAATAGTTGCTTCAGTTGCGGTAAAGTGGGGAAAGCTTCGAGTAATCGATTTATTTGTCGATAGGTTGCCTCCGCACTTGAAGAAAACTTCCCTCTACCAATCGCAGCTGCTTTCGTTATTATGGTGGCTTCATGAATGATGACTTTCAATTCCTCCAACGAGAGTCTTCTTGCCAAAAGTAAGTCAAAGAATAGCTCAGTTTCCCTGACTACTGCTTCGAATTGGCCGCTTTGTATGGCAGTGGCGTAGGCTTTTATCGAGACCTCTACCCCTTCTGTTACTCGAGGCTTACTACCCGAATAGGAATAAACTAGACCGGCACCATCATAGATTGCGTGTTCGAGGGCTGTTTCTGCTTGACGATACAGCATCGCCCAATCCGTTAAACCATGTCCGATTGAACTGATGCTTACAGTCAAGGTACTAGGTTCACCCTTATTTTCCAAGAACACAGCAGCTTGCCGCAACAATTCATCTCTACATGTTTGTTCGCTATGTTCATTTGGAAAATGCCTCATAAGCACGTTGCGATGATCTGAAATCGAAACTTGTATAGGGGCTTCCCCTAGTTCAGATAGCAAGGCACGCGTGAAATTAGCGTCAAATTCGCCCTCGATAAGCATAATGGCAATGGGACCAGAGGGGATCGGGAATCGTATCGCTCTCGCTTGCTCCTCCATGTCATCACCCGTCTTCAATTCCCCTAATATGAGCTTACGTCCTAGTAAATGCCACATTTCCTGCAAATTCTCATTTCGGATTGCTGCTTGTCTCTTCTGATGAAGCCCCGCTTCAATTTTCATTTTCATTTGCCGGAGTAATTGCTGCAGGGACTCAGGTTCCAAATCATGTTTAAGTAAATAATCCTCAGCACCCAGCTTCAGAGCCTCCTTCACGAACCGAAAATCATCAAAGGAGCTAAGCGCAACAATTTTTATCGAATCATCTTGTTGTTTCACCTGCTGAATCAAATCAATCCCATTCATTTCGGGCATTGATATGTCTGTCAGAATTAAATCCACCTGTTGATGCTGCAATAAGTCTAGGGCATGCACACCATTTAGAGCTTCGCTCACGATATGAAAGCCGTAATCTTCCCAACAAATGATCGATTTAATAGCATAGCGGTAGATCGCATTGTCCTCAACGATCATGGCGTTCAGCATACTGAGCCCCCTCCTTAACGTTTTATTTTATAAGGAATCCGCGTGGTGGCCTTGGTACCTAGTCCTAAAGCACTCTCATAACTAAGCCCATATTGAGGCCCATAGTAGAGCTGAATTCGCTCATGAACATTGTGAATGCCGATACCTGTAACACCTGGCACTGATTCTTTTTGAGAGCCGACATGCAGGATATTCGCGACTTGTACCGTATCCATGCCTTTACCATTGTCTTCTACGGTAAGTAGTAAATCTCGCTCAATAACCTTAGCGGTTAATTGGATTTTGCCTATTCCCTTCGACATCTCAATTCCGTGTAGAATAGCATTTTCGACCAAAGGCTGCAGGATAAAATAGGGAACCTCACAGGCCAACAAGGATTCATCCACCTTATAATCCATTTGAAAAGCTTCCCCATAACCAATTTTTTGGATAAAAACATAGTTCTTTAACTGCCTTATTTCTTGATCCAAGCTATGAAATTCACCAACACGCCGTACTGAAGACTTCAATAAGTCGATAACGGAGCTGATCATTCGTTCAATCTCAGGTTGTTCGTTCATGCGAGCATACCATTTCACCGTTCCGAGGGTGTTATATAGAAAATGAGGATTAATTTGACTTCGTAACACAGTGAATTCGGCTTGCTGTTTCGCGATTTGCTCTTTATATACGATATTAATAAGTTCATTGATCCGAGCTAACATGAAATTAAACCGAAGTGATAAACTGCCGATTTCATCTTTACCCAGTGGAACAATGCGTACATCAAGATTGCCGTCTTCTACACGTCGCATCGTCTGTTCCAAAATTTTGATATTTCGCGTAGCTGAATTGGAAAGGATTGCGGCAATGCCTGTCGAGATGAGTACAGCCAACAACGATACAAGGACAATTACAAAAACGATGATTTGCGTACCCGACAGCAAAACAGACATTGGAATAAAGCATAGTACACGCCATCCCAAGGTCGGGGTTCGTTCTTGTACGAATAAATGGCTGTCCGCGCCTGCGTATTCCACGGTAGCCATGGCCACATCCCCCTCACTAAGCACATTCGATATACTGTTCCGAATAAGTTTGTCTGTTTCTGGACTTCCGCCGCCTACAAGTAATTCATTGAAAGGGTTGAGGATGGCGACATTACTCTGCTTAATAATGGAACTTCCGCTGCCCAAAGAAAGAAAAAAGTTAGCATCCAGACTATAAATAATCGTTCCTAAGCTGCGATCAATCTGGTTCACATCGACGAAATTTCTGATGAGAAATACTTCATTTCGCTCACGTAGAGAAGGCGTCCAACTCATGCTAAGCTGATGAGATTGCAGATACTTCTCAGCACTCATCGTCATCGTCGATACGGCTTCATGATTCAGTGTATGATCTAACCCCTTTTTATTCTCCCACCAATACAATTGCCCTGTGCTCGTTTGGATCATGATGGCATTCAGATAAGGATTACCATTTCCATACTGTGCAAGTAAAAATTCCATCCGACTACGAAAGGCAGGATAGTTCTCATTGGTAACTTCTTCCCCTTGTTCAGCCACAATTTGTCGAAGATTCGTATCACTGAGAAGATAAACAGAGGAGGTAAAGGCTTCCTTCGCTTTGTTCTCGATATTGTCTGATACTTGGTGTATAACTTGCATAGAGAGATCCTTGGTATTCGCTTCAATAAACTTGGTTGATGCGTAAATCGCAACCCCGCCAACACATGTCGAGATGAACAGAATGAGAATCATATTGGAAAGAAAAAGCTTTGTGCGAATTCGAAAATCCTTGATACGATTGGATAGCTGCTGAAAAGCTCTCATTCATCCATGCTCCTTACCCACTCTCATTTCGTTGCCCGACGTTGTTGATTAAATGCTTGATCCAGCTCTTGAATACAGGTGTCCACATTGTGTGAGGGGTCAATAATGAATTTCGTAATGGCATTAATGAACACCTTCTGTAGATCTTGGTTAACAAAATCAATGTAAAGGCTGGACCAATCGTACGTTTTACCCGTTTGTATATAAGTTGAATCTAATTCGATATAGGTCGGATCAAAATCTTTGGGTAATCCTTTTATAACAGATAGCGCTTTCTTATTTGTCTGAAAAATATTTCCCATTTGTTGCGTAGCAAACAGCTCCAACGCTTGTAAGGCCGCTTCCTTATGGGGAGATTTCGGATTCACAACGATACCGCCTGTCGATTTCAGACCGAATATTGCCTTCTGCGGATCTGTCGAATACGGAAATGCGAATAGCCCCAAATTGCTACCTGGATTTTTGGATTTTACCCCATCAACCGTCCATGTGCCGTTAATGATCATCCCTGCTTCCCCGTCCGCAAGGAGCATTTGCGCCTGATTCCAGTCTGTTTCAAATGGTTTTTTGTTGACGTATTTTAAGCGCTCACCGAATCGCTGCAAAATTTCTTTGAAATGGATTTGATCGTCCTTAAATGTTGTTTTTCCTGCTTCGATATCAGCAATCCATTTGGGATTGGCCGCATATTGATTTGCTAATAAATCTGCCGCGAGATCCCAACTAATCGTCCAAGCATCCTTATAACCTGCTGCGATCGGGACAATCCCTACCTTTTGCAGAGCTTCACAGGCTTCGATAAATTGTTGCCATGTTTTGGGCKGCTCCTTAATGTCAGCCTTGGCAAATGCGTCTTTATTGTAAATCACACCAACACCATTCACATCAATCGGCAGCGCCCATATACGCCCATCGCCTGTCTTCACGCCATTTAGGTAACGTTCATCGATATGAGCTAGACTTGGCTGATTGCTTAAATCCATCGCATAGCCTGAACGAATAAAATCGATAGCCGTATCCAAATTATCAATCATATACATATCCGGCATGTTGTCCGAAATCGCTCTAGTACGCAGCAAGCTCAGATAATTACCCCCATCAACACCTGTAAGTGCGAATGCATACGAAGGATGCTGCTTACTGAATAGCTGCGTCCCTATTTCTAGCCATTTCCTAGCCCCCTCCTCATCAAAATGGTGGAGCCAAGAGAGTGTTTCTACCTTTGGCTGGCTTCTGGGAATCTTGGTTACATGCTGTGACTGGCATGCTGTTAACACCATGACAAGCGATAGGCTTAGGGATACGAAACGAGATTTCATCCGATCACTCTTTCTATTGATAGCGTTTACATAAGTATTCGTAAGATAGGTTCAATTTCTGTTCTATATAACCCACACATCCACCCCTTCCATTATAATTCGCATTAACACATGAATCTCCTCTATAGTTTAATGAATCCAGGTATACTGATTCTAAAACCAATCACATTCAGCATTATTGGCAGTTGTCGTAGAATTAGAGCTGAACCCCATAATTGGATGGATATATCGATTGCTAATTGGATGGTTACATGCCGTGGATGAACTGATACTATGATTCTGAAAGTATCGTTTTCAATAACTTAAAGGAGTGATAATTTATGTCGTTATATCTTTACTATTTTATATTTGCTGCTATTTTAATTACTGGTGGAGTAGCAACAATAGCGATTGGACACTCTAATTCAAATAAAGAAGGCAATCCGGGATATGATCGCCAAACAAAGAGCATATTCGTTAATCTTACTCTTTATTATGCGGTTATTATCCCTCTAGGATTGATAGCTTTGATCGTTTATATTGTAAAATGACAAAGAACCTTAGTTCAGTAACTCACTGTACTAAGGTTCTTTCGTTTCTTTTTATAGCTGAAATAAAGCATTACTTCTATAAAAAATGGTTTATTAGAAAGAAAAAGAACMCTGAAAAAATGGAAATAAAAAATATAATTGTTAATGGGAGAAGTCCATCCAATTTCTGCTCATAATTGTTTCTATGTGAATTATTCATTCTTATTCTCTCCTTTTTTCACGTTATTACTGTATTGATTCTGGACTTTTTACATTCAATTTCACGATCATCTTCACGGATGAGACGAGCCCCACCTATAGCGATAAGCAAAGGACTTGATACGAGCGCAATGCAAAGCATAATGAAAGATAGCAAAGCTGTCACTGGTCCATCTCCTTCCCTCAGTTAATAACACCAAGACTAATTAATAACTATCATAAATTTGAAGAGGACGAATGTAACCAACCAATTACTCAGTTTTTATGCCAACCAATATTGATCTAATCCATGTTCACAGAATGCTAAAGAAGAAAACATCGGTTATTTTTCATGAAAAGTGGTATTATAAATGTAAAATTGGTCTGGTTTGATCTAATATTCAAGGGGATTTTTAAGATGTGGAAACCTGATCGCAATAGTAAAAAAGCTCTATATGAGCAAATTGCCGACTATCTCGAGCAAAGAATTTCATATGGGGAGTTTCCTCCGGGCAGTTTGCTGCCCCCCGAACGAAAACTTGCTGAACAATTTGATGTGAACCGAAGCACTGTCATTTCAGCATTCGCGGAACTGCGATCTATGGGGATTATCGAGAGCCGCATTGGTAGCGGAACTCGGGTAAGTACATCCAAATGGGGGGCCACTCCGAAACATACGCCAAACTGGAGTCGGTTTGCTGAAGGAGGAAGCTTTCTTCCTAACCTGCCTTTTTTACGGAGGATCCGCGAAGCGCTAGCTCATAATCCATCATTAATCGATTTTGCGAGCGGTGAGCTCTCGGCTGATCTAGCTCCAACAGATGAAATCGCTGCACTCATGAGTAATAACGCATACACGTCCTATTTGGGTTACGTTAACCCTCAAGGTTCAACTCCATTAAGAGAGGCTTTGGTTGATTATCTAACTAATTATCGAGGAATCCGGACAACAGACTCCTCCATTCTTATCACATCGGGCTCTCAACAATCGTTGTTTTTAATTACGCAGTGTCTTCTGTCTCCAGGTGACGCAGTCGCCATAGAAGATCCTTCCTACTGCTATTCGCTGCCCATGTTTCAATCTGCTGGCCTTCGCTTGTTCCGCCTCCCAGTCGATAATCATGGCGTACAGCCAGAGGATATTCGCACTTTATATAAAAAACACCGTATTAAAATGGTGTTTTTGAATCCGAATTACCAGAACCCAACTGGAGCGTTACTAAGTGAAGAAAGACGCAGACGTCTTCTTGATATCATTAGTGAATTAGGAATTCCTGTAGTAGAAGATGATCCATATAGCTTAACCTCGTATGACGGTGTCCCTCCTTTGTCACTCAAATCCATGGATACGACGGGTTCGGTTCTATATATTGGTTCATTCTCCAAGATTGCAGCTTCTGGCTTACGAATAGGATGGATGGTAGCTCCTCGTTCTATAGTGGAAAGGCTAGCCGATGCTAGGCAACAGATGGATTTTGGATTAAGCATCATTCCCCAGCAAGTTGCGGGGCAATTTTTACAGTCAGCTTATTTTGCTCCTCATTTGGAGCGCTTGCGAATTCAGCTTCAATTTAAACGTGATTTACTCATCGAATCTTTAGAAAAAGAACTTTCAGGTCTGATTGAGTACGTGGTGCCCGTAGGAGGCATTCATTTTTGGTGCAAATTGATTCCGAGTATTCCAGACGGTATATTGTTGGAAGAATCCATTAAGAAAGGTATCGTCATGGTACCCGGGAGTGTTTATGGTTCCGATTCGGGATACGTGCGGTTTACATTCGCTAGGGCGAAGTCAGACGAGATTGCATTGGGGATATCCAGATTTGCTGAAGCACTACGTGAGTTGATTAAATGAAGACTTAAAATGAATAACCCTATCCTCCAATGAGATAGGGTTATTTTTTATTTCAAGCATTTTGAAAGTAAATATGATCTATAACATCTGTTTCATGTTTTAAATGAGCTCGCGATTAACCAAGCTATCGGATACAGCATAAGAACCCAAAGTGAGATAATGACCAGATGCAGCAGCCAAGCGCGATTCCCCAGACTTTTGGTCATCACTAGCTTCCTCCATCCCCGTAAGTGACCATTAAAACCGACATATTATATTCCAGATTTATATGGAGCAATAGTTCTCATAATCTAGAATAAAGATGCCCCTCAACAATCACACCAGATAACTTTGAAACCGAAAAAATGCCCGTACCATAAAGGTACGAGCTACAGCCATTTAAGTTCAAACTCAGCGACATTTCATCTTCCAATCGCCGTGTGAATTGTAACTTGTTTTGTCGTTTTTCAAGTGCTAATTCTGACGTTATCGCATTTAAGTTTTGACACTTTTTGTATTATTATTTGTCATTTCATATGAAAATTGTAAGATGATACGTCGTAAAATTATTTAAGAACGCAAAAAAAACACGATACCTAATACCAATTCTTATCCAGTTTTTTCACTTCCATAAAGTCTCCGCCAAAAAGCATTAATATTAATTAAAAAATCACTTTCAACCTTATTAATTTGATCATTATGGTGTATTGGAAGGGAGGAGACAATAGATTGAACAACTAAATGATATGAAGGCAGCCGATCGCTGATGGCTGCCCTCATGCCGTTATTGCACATATCCTTTAGATTGTGCTAATTATTTTTAAATTGCTCCATCCAATTCTGCATGGCATCAACAACCTTCTCCAACTGGTCATCTTCTCCGATTTGAGGATCACTATCTCCCTTTTGCGGGCCATAGGATCCGAATTGTCCGTGATTCCCGCCATTGATCGAAACATATTCCGTTAACTCGGGAAGATTGGCTTTTGAGCTTTCCCATTCCTCAAGTTTAAGAACCCCGTCAGACGTACCTGTAATTTGCAGCGCGGCAAGGTCGGTTTCGGAAAGGCTTCCGCTCTCATCAGCATACGAAGCTAAGAAGTRGATGCCTGCCAGTTGATCGCTGTGCTCTGAAGCATATCTGGCCGCAAACGCGCCCCCTAGCGAGTGTCCTCCGATGACAAAGGATTCGCCCGGATGCTCCTTCACGAAGGAATCGGCTTTGTTTTGCCCAAAAATAGCCAGATTAAGCGGCATTTTTGCAATGTATACACGATGACCTAGCTTAGCAAGCTCGCTTGCAAACGGCGAATAGCTGCCCGGCTCAACTAATCCGCCAGGATAAAAAATAATGTTGGGCTGCATGATGCTTCCATCCGCAGGCTCGAATGTATACCCGTCTTTCCCCTCTGTTACATTTACCTCGCTGTTGCTTTGCAATGCCGACTCCGCTTTATTGCTTGGTGCGTATGTTTGAGATTTTAGATACAGGAATGATCCGGCGGCAACAAGCGCGATGAGGACGAAGCCCGCCAACAGGATGCGCAGCCATATGCGTTTTCGTTTTGTCTTTGTCACTGAGCAACTCTCCTTTGAATAACTTTCATTATTTTTCAATTGTTGCGGGCTTGGAAAGCCTCCATGTCAGATAGCTCATGTAGGCAAGCATGCCAAATAGTACAGCAATAGTGGTCATATGGGCTAGTACAACGAACATGTACACTTCCGGGCGGCTAAGCGTATACAGCATGCCTACGCCAGTAAGAACTTGGAACAAAATGAGACCAACAGCAAACTGGGCTTGCATCGTCAATTCACGATTGCTCTTGTAATTTTTGTAAATCCAAAACCACAACATGACAACCTGCAAAACCAGCAGCATTCCGGCGATCCGGTGAGTCAATTCGATTGTTATCCCTCCTGCCACTTCCGGCAGTCGACTGCCTGTGCAAAACAATCCGGTACAGGAACCTGCCGAATCGGTATGACTTACAAATGCGCCGGTATAGACCACCAAATAAGAATATACGGTCAAGCACCATACAAAATTGCGAAATGCCTTGCTTGTCCTCGGCATCTGCTCGAATTTCGCAAGTCCCCGCGCCTTCTGTTCTTGCCTCGAGCCAAGACTCGTCATTAAAGAACTCGCTAAAGCGATAAAAGCGAAGCCCAAATGGAGCGCCATCACGGGGGGAGATTGTGAAAATACGACTGCTAATGCACCCATTGTGCCTTGAATGATGACAAAAACCAGTGTTAACGCTGCAAAAAATTGCAAATCTTTTCGCTGCTTCAAATACACTAAAAAAGTTAGCAGTGTAGCCACGGCCAAAATGCCTGCAGTCGTACTCACCAGCCTATGCGTGTATTCGATGACAGAAGCAAGCGTATGAGCCGGAACAAATTTCCCGTGACACAGTGGCCATTCCGTGCCGCATCCCAGACCGGACTCTGTTCTGGTGACGATGCCACCTCCAAATGTCGCGAAAAACATAAACAGCGTTGTTGCGTAACTAAGCCATTTCAACCGAGTAATCGTTGCCAGTATTTTTCACCTGCCTGTTCTTGATGCAACCATGACAATTTTCATGGAGGAGATACTTTGATCTCATTAAATTATATATACCGGTAGGTTAATTATCAAGACGCTTTTGATTAAAATGATGAATTGTCATAAAATATTCATGGAGGTAGTTTTGATAAAAAAACACTCGCAAAGCGCGCCAGGTAGACCCAAGCATGCAAAAAATGATCCTTCCATACAAGAAATGATTATTAAGACTGCATCCAAACGCTTTATGGAGTACGGATACGAGTCTGTGTCGCTGCTTCAAATCGCCGAAGAATGCCAAGTCCAAGCCTGCTATTTATTATCATTTCATTAGCAAACCGGAATTATTTAATGTGGCAGTTACGACCGTCTTAAATCAAGTACATAGGCATATATCTCGTATTCTACAGGAGGCCGAACACCTCGAAGAGGGATTGGTTACAGTAGCCGAAGCACGGTTAACCAATCCCCCTGCCGAAATCGAAACGATGCTGAGAGAGGCTGAGCCCTTTTTAAATGAGGAACAACTACAGGAAATAAGACAATCCGAGCATAGTATCTACCAGTTATTAGCGGATTTTCAAGCGGCAATGGACAACCATGTGCTTAGAGTCAACGATCCCATGCTTCTGGCAGGATATTAAATCGAGAGAGAATAAAAAAGTCAAAGACAGGTAAAGGACTCTTTCAATGTTTAAATTTAAGGCCACGTTTTGTTTTTTTGCAAATTCAAGAAACAACTGGTCAACGTGTTTCTTTTTATTAAGCAACTCATATAAGATTTTAGAAGAGACTAATACATTTTCTTCAATCGTTTGATGTTTAGATAAGAGAAAAAAATTCATTTGTTTATAACATCCTTTGGCCTTTTATCTTCATTGTAAATATCGCATTCATATATACTCCAAAAAATTAAAACACGTATATATGACTTTAATCTTTGTTCTGAATAATCGACCTTCCCTTTGTACTTGTTATAAAGATTATTAGTCATATGATAAAGTATCAAATCACCATTTTCATAACTGTAAAGCACATTTAGATATTCAGATATTATGACATCAGGGATAATAAATCGTTTATCAAAACCAAAAAAAGATGTAGTACTTAGAATTCTATTTATTATTGGAAAATGAACCGAACATTTGTCAAACTGGCGTTCAACCGTTGGTGAGCAAATCATATTGACAAACTTTTCTGTAATATCTTTTGGAACAAATGCTTCATTCAAACTTTTCTTCCAATACTATTGTCTTGAAACCAATACTCACTCCGCTTATTCCAACGGTGATATTTTACCTCACCACTCGCACTCTCGGAATCAATAACACCAGTAATAAATAAGGGATCAGAATATTGATCGACAACAACTGAACCTGATGTTAAACATCTGTGTATTATTATAATTATCAGATTCATTATGATATGCTGCTTTATGAACGTGACCATTCATATATAAATCGATTCGGCTATCAGAAAAACGATTAAGCAAGCTTTCTCGTTCATCATTGTGTATACAATTTATAGTGTGATGTCCTATTGCTATGTTTATGGTATTATCCTTGGGCAAATGCTTTGTTGCCTCATACAATTTACTTAAGCCAATGAGAATTTTGCCTTCTACACCTTTTGATCCTGCGATAAGACAAGTATTAATATGTAAAACGTTAAATCCAGGACAACGTTTTACAAAATGCAAAGCATTTTTTGGGTATTCTTCATCCATATATTCTTTATAGAACCTAAAGAAGGGTTCTTGAATGGAAAGTATTGTCTCAAAAGTACCCGAGTCAATACTATTCACTTCATCTTTTGCATTTGGCGCACTTAATATATGACTCGCTAATCTATCCACCATAGGATTTCTATTTAAGTCGTGATTTCCAGGAACAATAAAAAGATGTTGCTTTCCAATATCAATAGATTCAAGAAGAGAATCCAAAAAGGATATTGTTTCGGGTCCATAACTACCCCCTCTATGAGCAATATCCCCCGTAATAAACAACCAGTCTATTTCATCTTGTATATTATGTAGATACTCAATGAGATTATCTCTCATTACAGTAGTTTCGTAGTTGTTATACAAATGATGTATATCCGACAACTGAGCCCATTTAATTAACATTTTTCATCCCTCTTCAGTTCTTTCATTTTCCATCATTTAGGATTCGGCAAAATAATTTAAATTCTTTTAATTGCATTTTAAACAACCCAGATTCATTCTTATTAACATTTCTTAATTATGCTTAATCCTGTGAAATTTGAATATAATCACACTCGATTACATTAAAAATGACATTTTATATTCATATTTAAAACAGGTTACAATCCGCAAAACCAGTATAATAATGACTTTTAATTATCGCACCAGACTCTCTGAAAACAAAGAAAAGCCCGTACCTTAAAGGTACGAGTTCACGTCATTTATATTCAAACTCAACGACATTTCATCTTCCACCGACATTTTAAGTTACAACTCACACGCCGACATTTCAAGTTACAACTCACAAAAATAAAATCCTTCCCTAAGAAAAAAAAATGTGATACTCCAAAATTAATTAGAAAACGGAGCCCGCAAACCCGCGTGGCTCCGTTATTGTTGTTTCAGAATTCATTAGAATTTGTTGGTCGTCGCTGCGAAAATGACTGTTTGTTTCAGAATTCGTTAGAAAAAATAATTTAGCCTATATACAATGTATGCATAAATATGCAAGACAAATATTTAATTATTAAAAAGCTTGAATCCGTTCCGGTGTCATTACGTTGTTGTAAAATTCGTCCAACTCAATCGACTTGCCTTTATGAAGTCTCGAGTGCTCTGCAGCAAATGCCATCATATGGCTTCTTACAGAAGCCGATGCCGAGGTAAGAAGGCTTTCTCTGCCCGTATAGCTGAGGACCTCTTTAAGGAAACTGCGTACAATACCGCTGTCTCCCCCGCCGTGGCCGCTAGTTTGCTCGGGTATTTCAATGACGGTCTCCTCATGAGTCAGAAAATCGCAAACAACGATTTTACTTTCCTCGGCCCTAAGTTCTCCTCTGGTTCCCATGATTTGAATTCGCCGCTCCTGGTGCCTCGTGAAACCGCACATACTAAACATGGCAGTGGCTCCGTTCGCAAACTCCATATTAACCACCTGGTGGTCAACTACGTTATTGTCGCTTTTATACACACAGCGTCCGTAATTGGTCTCTTGAAGGCCTTTAATGATGCTCTCCTTGGATAACTCATCGGCGAAATGCCTCGCCCAGTTTTTTCCTTCCCCCAAATAAAACCGAGGTGCCGAATATGCACAGGTGGACTCTACGGCGCATCCACTGATGCAATAGTCGGTAGATCCTTCAGGAGCGTTCTCGGAGCGAAAATGCATAAGCGATCCGTACGAGCTAACGCGTTCGCATGGTTGATCCATCAACCATGATAGAACGTCCATATCGTGGCACGATTTGGCCAAGATCATCGGGCTTGACGTCTCCGAGTTGTTCCAATTGCCTCGTACGAAGCTGTGGGCGATATGCCAATACCCGACATTTTCGTTTAATTGAATGGA
This sequence comes from Paenibacillus sp. 2RAB27, assembly GCF_052115445.1. Taxonomy (NCBI): domain Bacteria; kingdom Bacillati; phylum Bacillota; class Bacilli; order Caryophanales; family Paenibacillaceae; genus Paenibacillus; species Paenibacillus sp. 2RAB27. Next base: position 71,283 of record NZ_JBFRGR010000011.1, on the reverse strand, counting down.
CGCGACTTGACCGATTTTCCCTTCAGATATGACTCGCTTCACGGCCGACCAGAACGGCGTATAGCGAAGCACGTGGCAAATCGTTAACAAACGGTCGTGTTCCTTCGCCGCCAGCTCCATCTCGATACATTCCTTCGGCGTAGGCGACATTGGCTTCTCCAGCAGCACATGGTACTTCTTCGCCAATGCCTGCATGGTCGGCTCGTAATGCATCTGGTCTTGTGTGCAAATAACGGCGATGTCGGCCATGATCGGCCGTTCCAGTAATTGCTCCCACGACTCGAAGCTGCATTCTCCCGGTATATGGTGCAGTTTGGCAAAGTCCTCTCTTCGAATAGCGTTTGCTTCGGCTACGGCAACAAATTTCAACTCATGCGGATAGTCCAACGCGTATGGCGCATAGCTACGAGCACCTCTGGCTCCTGCACCGATCAATATTGCGGTTAATTGGGTCATCTCCAACCACTCCTCTTTTCTACTGTTTCTACTCCTTGCGGATTACATGCCCCTAACCCCTGTATATTCGTTTTCGTCAATCAAAATCGATTGGCCGTTTAGCAGATTCAGCCGTATTTGTCGATCGCCTACTTCTCCCGAGGCTTCAACTTCCTTTATCGGGCAACTTTCTCCCGTGTTTGTAGGAAACAACAAGGTAACAAGGCGAACCGATCCCACGGCCGTCAAATCATAGACAACCGTAGGAGCAGGCGCATACTCTCCTTGCGCAAACGTATCGGTGTTTTTCCACCCTTGCCACTCCGGTTCGATATGCCCCTTTATGATTGTGGCTGTCAGGTTGTCCATTCGGTTCGTAACTAGGCTCAGATTCGGACTTTCATGGTTCAAGGTAAAACTGTTCAACCCTTGAACAGCTGCCGATTCGCTGTGCAGATGCCATAGAAATTCATAGTTGTGCGATTGTTCATCTTGCGGCGTTAGCCTGTCAATGACCAGAAAGCATGGAGAAACGAGCGGATCGTTTTTCAAGAACAGCACGCTCCGGCTGTGGGTGACTCTAATCTGCGCCTGCGAGCCATAGCCTTCGTTATATATTCCTTGAACCCAATCAAAGACTTCGGACGAATACCATTGTGCATCAGTCAGCACATTGATGTCTTCATCCATCCAACGGTAAGCGATTCTCCGATTTTGATCCGATCCATCTACACGAACCGTGTTGTGCGATCGGGTCGACAGAACATAGCGACGCATCTCCGAGTCGTCATAGGCGTAATTGCCCCCCTCGGTAAGCAGTAGCTTTCCGTAGGCATGTATAAGCAGATTCAGCTTATCCTCGTGCTGGTGTCCCCTCCCGAACGGTCCCGCGTCGAACATCGCCCATACGGCTTGCCGATCCCAGCCGGTCCGCATGACATAGTAACCGCTGTAAGGAAAGGGTATGGACGTTTCAACCGGCGGTTTCCCTTCTTGTCCTTCGGTTAAGGCCCATAGAAAGTCCAACCTGTGTGGATAATGTCTTGTCGCCTCCTGCATGGAAAACGAATCCGATACTTTCAACCAGCGGCCATCGTTCAGATCTGGCAACCGGCCGTCCGGCATCATCAATTTGACATGAGCTGTGCAAGCATGTTCGAGTCCTTTAACGAGTTCAGGAGCAATCGGGATATGATAGGCGTGATACAACTCAATCACTTGAAAATAATTTTGTAATACGACCTCGTGATAATTCGTGCTTAATTCAAAATGAAACCCGTCCGGGTATAGCTGTCTGTTCAATTCTTGGAACAGCTTCTCCTGAGCATAGGCTCTCCAGTTTGTCGCTTCCCTGAATTCCGGACAAAGCACGCCGATGTGGGACAGACCGTTCATCTCCATAAGCAGCCAATTGCCTTCTTTCCGATGATGGAGGCGGAGCCGCAAAGCATGTTCCCACAAGGATTTATACCAGTCGATCAACACGTCATCAGTAAAATGTGGAGAATGGTAACAGGCGTGAAGCGCATAAGGCCAGGCATTGCCCATACGCAATCCGCACTCGATCGTCCTCCATCCGTATCCCGGCCCACTTTCCGGTATAACGACCTGCTGGACCCAGCTGGTAAACAGGTTAACGAGTCCCTCGGCGTATTTTTCACTCCCCGTTTCCAGGTAACGCCTCGCCAGCACCTCCCATTCCCAATGACGGTTCAATTGCACGGTCCATTCTACATATTGATTGAACGTAGGATTGACGGACCAGTCCACCTTCCCAGAGAATTGATGGGGCGTGCCGCAAGAAACGAACTTTAAAGACAATATACGCTCACCCATCTCTTCCATCGTCTCTCCCGGCAGAAAAAACACGTTTTGCATATCATGAGGCGGAATACGGAAATACAGATCCGGACGCAAGGATCGCCTCACATGCTCCGCAAATAGTCGGCGCGCCTTAACGAAGTCATCGCTTTCGACCGCTTTCTTTAAATCCCCTAGGGCCGGTAAGCTCATATCGATTGCACGGGTAAAAAAATCGTAATCGCTTACAATAGGTCCAGGCCGATATGTTTGATTTTCCATTCTACTCATTACCTCCATCCAGCTACTACCGGTTATACCAATATCCAGTGATACCTTTCTCAATAAGCATGAGTGCTTCGAGATAATAGTAATCGCCCCAGATCACAAAATCATCCGGGGAGCTGTTGGCCCGAATACTATACGAACCTCGCTTGATCAAACCTTCCGCATCTTCTTCTCCAACTGTCGAATAATTGTCGACAAGCGATTTGAGCGAGAGCTCCAGCCAGTCTTCGAAAAAGGCCCTCTCCGGATGGTTCGGATCCAAATGATCCAATAGTTCGAGCAAGCCTGCGCAAACGATCGCCGACGCAGAGCTGTCTCGGTAAGTATTTGCGTCAACCGGCACATTGAAATCCCAGTAGGCGACATGATCTTCTGGCAAATGCTGCAGGAAGTAGCGCGCCAAACGAAGAGACGTTTCAAGGAATTCCGGATTTTTCGTATATTTGTAAGAAAGCGCAAAGCCATATACGCCCCATGCTTGGCCGCGTGTCCATGTAGAACCGTTGTGATACCCTTGATGCGTCGTCCCTCCGATAGGTATGCCTGAATCCTGTTCGAAGTAGAACGTGTGATACGAGAAATCGTCGCCGCGCACCAGATAACGGCGGCTTTTCTCCGCATGCTTGATCGCAATTTCACGATAACGGTTGTCGCCAGTCATTTCCGTTGCCCAATACAAAACGGCAAATTCATCAGACAATCAATGATGATGCGTCCACCTTGCTTTTCGTCGCCCAAAGATCCCCACGCCTGAATCAGCTGCGCCTCTTCGCGCCAGCGACCAAGCAGTTTGTCAGCCGCCTGCAGCGTTAGCTCTTTCGCCGCTTCGTCCTTGTCAATTATCCAACCAGCTTTTGCCGATAATGAATAGAGGAAACCAATATCATGATGCCCGAGACCAACATTGTCGGCAAGCCGCTTACGAAAACTATCGATGTTGCGCTGCGCCGCTTCGCGGAACACTTCATCTTTGGAATATTCGTAACAGAGCCATAGCATGCCTGTCCAAAATCCGTCTGTCCAGTCTGTATTCGGATTCAATTTCGTCGTGTATCGGCAGCCGTACTATAACTTTCATTCCGTTCTCGTATGCTTTTGTCTATATTCCCCGGGGGTAATCCCGGTGACCCGTTTGAACGTACGTATAAAATTTTGCGAATTATTATAACAAAGCCTCTCGGCGATATCAGACACCTTAAAATCCGTTTTCGTCAGAAGTTCCTTCRCTTTCTCTATCCGGTACGTGATGATGTATTCGGTAAACGTAACGCCGACCTCCTGTTTAAAAAAGCTGCTAAAGTGCGACACTGGCATCATCACCATATCGGCTAATTGAGGTTGCGACAGATCTTCGTCGTAATGCTTGTGAATATAACTTAGCACCTTCTCCGTAGTCTGCGAATTTCGCTCGCTGCGTAGGTGGCGGAAATGGACAATCATCGTATGAAAAATGTTTTGTATAAGCCATTCCTTGATATGTTCCATTGTTTTGAATTGGTTCAACGTATGATATACGTTGTCTGTAAATAGCTTCGGCCCGTCTTTAGGGTCGAACTCATACAGCGTCCGAAGCGTCGCTGCGAGCAGTTGTACGAACGATTGGCGTACGTGATCGATTGTCAGTGCTTCTTCCATTTTCAATGTTTCCGCGAAATCGTTGACTGCGCTCTCTATTTGTTCAAGATTACCAAGCTTCAAATTCAATAGAATGAGTTGTTCCTGCTCCACGGGGTACGAAAAAACGGTTTCTTCAGGATTCACCCGGTCGATAAACAACACGGTCCCGGTTCCTTCGAGAAGCTGGTACTTGATTGCCTCAAGTGCCTCTTTGTAAGAGCGGTGTAGGTTTTCAATGCCCAGATAGCTGTGGCCGACGCCGATTGTCGCCGTAACGTGGAGCACCTGCTCGATTACTCCCCGTATTTCCTCGGAAATACGAAAAATCTCCATTTGCACCTKACTCGTTCCGCTCTCCCTCTGCCCGTTGTTGATGACGACAGCAATCTGCTCCGACTGCATTCTGACGACCATACCTTCCGTATGATGGCTGATGACTTCTTTGGCTATATTCATTGCCGCGTATAGAAACAAATTAACGTCCTGCTCCGATTGGCCCCGCAAATTGTCCAGCTCGATACATAGCACGGTATAGTACCCGTAAGCGGCTGGTATTTGATAATAATCGAGCTTCTCGCCAAACTCCCCTTGCCGAAATGTCTCTGTTAGGAGACGCTGGATGAAACTCGCCCGCAAGAGCGGCATCGATTGCAGGATTTGGCTTTCCAGATGGTTGTTCGTCGACTGAAGCGACTCTACGTAATAACTGATAAGGCCGAATTCGTCCATTTTCTGCGGCAACGGCTGGTTGAACTTACCAATGCTGCGAATCTTCTCGATAAAGCCTGAGAAGGCCCGAAATAGCCGCTGCGACAGCAGGACGGCTGCGACGAGGCTTACAAAGGTAAGCACGAGGCAAATGAAGATCGTCGTTTTTTTAATCGATTGGATATGAATCGTCAACTCGCTCAGCGGTAATACCGACACATACCGCCAGTCGTTATAGGATGATTTCAACGAGTTGACCAGCATCAAACTACCGTCGATTTTGTATTCGCCGAACGATTCAGGCAGGTCGGACTCCTTCAAGTCGCGGATAACCGGATAGTCGGAGAATTCGCGACTTAGCAGCCTTTTGTTCCAATCCGAAAAAATATTGCCAGATGGTGTAAGGATGATCATTTCACCGCTTGTGCCCTGATGCATACTGCCGAACACCTCGAAAAACGCTCGTTCGTTCAGGTTGATAATCAAATAACCGAGCGCCTGATCAGACGTCACTGGTAAACGACGGACAAGTGTCACGACGTGGGACCCACCGCGCGGCACTGATGCCATCACTTTACGGTCGAACCAGAACAATGGCTCATTACTTTCATTGATTCGTTGAAGCAACCCGGCATCAAGCTTGGACGCTTCGAAGATACCCTCGCTCGGATTGACGGCGAGCTGCTGACGTTTCATATACAAATAGACGGAATCCACATTTTCCATCAGCACTTCCATGGAATTGAGGATGGTTGTGACCTTTTGGAATAAAAGATTGTCCTTGTAAGGATCCGGTGTTTTCAAAAATTCCGTCAAAAGGGGATTAAACGCTTGCTGCAGAACGATTTTATCATTGGTGACGAGCAGCTTGTCGATTCGTTCCTGAATTTGCCGCATTGTTTCTTTGTTCGTTTTACCAATTTCCTGCATCATGCTGTCGCTGGCGATCATATAGGTAATGGCGCCGAGGACAATTACCGGGATAATTGAAAATAACGAAGCGGCAAACAGCACTTTCAAGCGCATCTGATTTGATAAGTGCCATTTCCATAAGGAGCGCAGCATGCGATAACCACCTTTCAACCGAATATTTCAAATAAAAACCGGAAGATCAATTCCCGAAAGGAAATGATCATCCGGTGTAGGGTATAGGCAGCAAGGTCAACATTCCCGGAAATAAGATCAGATTATTTTTTGTTCACCTTGTACCAATCGTTCACTTCCTTCGTTAATTGAGAACCGCCTTTATCAAGCCATTCTTTCGTGAACTTGTCGAAGTCCTCAATAGGGCTCTTGCCCATCACTACTTTGACGAAAAACTCGTCGCGCAGCTTGTTAAGATCAGCACCTTTCTCACGCTGTGCTGGTGCTAGAAAACCGATAACCGGGTTTGTCACGCCTTTGTCCGCGACATAGTCAATCATTTCGCGCTGCATCTTTTGAACATCGGCTGAAGCCGTAGTCGAAACCGCCAAATACGGATCGAATTTGTTATGGGATACCAGATTGGCGACGGCGTCGGCCTTTATCTTGTCGGCATTAGGCTTCAGGGTGCCATCGGCATTTTTAGTATAGTGGGCTCCTTCCACGCCGTATTGCTTGAAGAGAGTACCTTCGTCACTTGCTTGCCAATCGATGAATTCGATAATCCGTTTGACTTTGTCTTTGTCCTTCCCTAGACTCGCCGGTATTGTCTGCAGACCGTAGAAGCCGATTCCATTGCTCGTGCCGGATTTGCCTGTCGGTCCAACCGGATTTTTGGCCAACACAAACTTGGCGTTCGGGTTCGTTTTGGCAAGCGCATCGACGAATTTCGGGTAATCACTGATATTCCCGACGTAAATGCCCGCGTTACCGCTGTTGATTTTCTCCCACACTTGTGTTGTTTTCAACACGGCAAAGTCTTTGTCGATGGCGCCTTCCTTGTACAAATCACGTACAAAGGTGAGTCCCTGTTTGCGTCCCGGGGTGATCGCGCTGTTCATCAACGTGCCGTCTTCCATGATCCGCCAGTTGTTGCCGGTATCGAATGCGTGCCAAATGCTTTCCAAAAACGCAATGTTTTCGCCGACAGCGAAGCCGAACGTGTCCGCTTTGCCGTTTTTGTCAGGGTCGTTCTTCGTAAACGCGACCGCCGTTTTAAACAGCTCATCCGTCGTTTTCGGAACAGGCAGGCCCAAATTGTCAAGCCAGTCTTGGCGGATCATGACCGCGACGGTGGTTAATGGACGCGTTCTGGGAATCCCGTATATTTTGCCATTGATTTTCAAGTTGTCCCAAGCCGCCTGAGGTGTCTTCATTATATTCGGCATATCTTTGATGTAATCATCGAGCGCAAGAAATGCGCCTTGATCTACGTAATTGCTAAAGTCAGCGGAAGGAAACGATTCCCATGTAGTGAAATCAGCCATATCGCCAGAGGCGACAGCCAGCTTTACTTTTTCCTCCGAGCTGTTGTTCGGAATCGCCAGCGGCTCATAGTCGATGTTGAATTTGTCTTCAATGAATTTCCAAGCTTCCGTTTTTTGCGCAGGATCGCCGTAAAGCGGGAACATCGAGCTGATTTTGATCCGCTTTTTGTCAGCCGGTTTGGCGCTGCCAACAGGATTGCTGGCGACCGGCTCTTCTTTCTTTGCACACCCAGTTACGGCGCCCCCCAGCATTGTTGCAGCTAGGACAATGGACATATGTTTGTACCATTTTCTTTTGTTTAACATGTTTCTGACCTCCTGATATCATTTATATTATATATGGTGAAGAGAACCGGGTAAATGGTCCTCCGAAACCCGATCGGATTAGCCTTTGACCGAACCGAGCAGCACGCCTTTCGCAAAATGTTTCTGCAGAAACGGATAGATCAGCAGGATCGGAACCGTCGCAACGATCGTCGCAGCCATTTTGATCGTTTGCGGCATTACGTTTGCACTTCCTTCAAGCGAAGCATTCTGGAATTGCTCGACGGAGCCTTCAACGATCATTTGACGCAGCAGCACCTGAATAGGCCATAAATCGGTCTTATTGATATACATGACCGCTGAGAAAAAAGAGTTCCAGTGACCGACCGCGTAAAACAGCGTAAAGGTGGCAAGCGCCGGCATCGATAGAGGCAACACGATGCGGAACAGAACACCGAAGTTGCGACAGCCGTCGATGCGAGCCGATTCTTCGAGTTCCTCGGGAATGCTATTGAAAAAGTTTTTCATGATGATCAGGTTAAATGCACTGATGGCGCCAGGCAAAATAACGGACCATATCGTATTCAGCAGATGCATATTTTTGACCACCAGGTAGCTAGGGATCAGTCCGCCGCTGAACAGCATCGTCACAACGACAAGTAACAGGATCAAGTTGCGGCCGCGCAGTCTTTTTTTGGCTAGCGGGTAGGCCATCAGGGAAGTGAGAGCGAGATTGACGAACGTGCCGATCACCGTAATCACAACGCTCATCCACAAAGAGCGGACAAAATGCCTGTTGGAAAAGATCGTATCGTAAGCACCCCAAGTCACTTTCTGGGGCCACAAAATGAGTCCGCCGCGAAGGACCTGCTCCATCGGCGAAAGTGAGGTAGCTAGGACGTACAAGAACGGAAACAGCATAACGGACGAGCATAAGACAAGTACAGAAACATTAGCAATATCAAAAATTCTGCTGCCGAGCGATGGTTTGTAGTGCAGCAAATCGGTTCCTCCTATCTGATTCCGGGCATAGTGTTACGAATCCTACGATTTAGTAGACGCCTTCTTCTCCGAGTTTTTTGGTCAGCCAATTGGCCGTAACAATAAGGATCATGCCGATGGCAGATTTAAACAAGCCGATCGCAGTTGTGTAGCTGAATTTGCCTCCGATTAGTCCCTCACGGTACACGTATGTTTCGAAGACGTCGCCCACCTCGTTCACGGTCGAATTAAGCATGAGGAAAATGTGCTCGAAGCCTACGTCAAGAACGCTGCCCATCCGCAAAATAAGCAGAATTAATATGGTGCTGCGAAGGGCCGGTAACGTAACGTGCCAGAGTTGCCTCCAGCGCCCCGCTCCGTCGACGATTGCCGCTTCGTAAAGCTGCGGATCAACGCCAGCGAGCGCAGCCAGGAAGATGATCGTACCCCAGCCGGCTTCTTTCCAGACACTTTGACCGACAATCAAACTGCGGAACCATTCCTTCGTGGTCAGGAAGGCGATCTCCGTACCCCCAGCCGATCTGATCATCTCGTTAACGAGACCGCCTTGCGTTCCAAGCATCATATAAGTAATGCCGACAACAACTACCCAAGAAATGAAGTGAGGTAAATAAATGATGGTTTGGATAAACTTCTTGAACAAGTTGATCCGAATTTCATTCAACAGTAGCGCAAGAACGATTGGAACGGGAAAAAAGAATACTAGATTATATAAACTAATCAGCAGCGTGTTTCGAAGCAACAACCAGAATCCGTCGTATTGGAACAGCGTGATAAAATGTTTAAAGCCGACCCACTCACTGCCTAGCACCCCTTTGAAGGGGCTATAATTTTGAAAAGCGATAACGATTCCCCACATCGGGATGTATTTAAAAATAATGAAGAAAGCAATCCCTGGGAGAAGCATGGCGTATAACTCCCAGTCGTTAATAACGCCTCGCTTTTTCGGCGGAATCACTTTCAATGTTTCGATTTGCTGTGCCGATGCCGAATTCATGATGTTCTACCTCCGTTTTCTTATTTATTGCAGACGGCGTCTCTCACGGTCTTAATTAAAAGAGCAGTATGATGCGACTGTCTGGCCATGGCAGTAACGTAACATAACCTTCGGACAGTGCGATATAATCATATGTTTTGAGCATCCAACATGCGGTGAATGCCTGCTTTACCAACGGCTGGCGCGATAATCATTAGAAATGATTATAGAGATATCGAGGCATTCTAAGAGTTGCTTAATTGATCTACGGGCAAGTAAATCCTCACATTGCATTAAACCATTTTTGTTCTATTAATAAGCAAGGCTTTTTACGATACTAACCCTGAATGCGCCGAAGTCCTTCGCATATCCGAGCTGCTGCGCAAAGAGATGGAGCAATTTACTATGGAAACCATATCAGATTTATTTAAATGGAAGCATTATGAATCAGCAATCATTTTACTAACAGTGAGATGGCATTTAAAATAAAGTTTGAACTATCGAGACATGGTGGAAATAATGACCGAGCGAGGATTAGAGATTTCTCATACGAACAATTATGAGATGGGCCCATGAGTTTGGTCCTGAAATAGACAAACGAATCTGCCCCTATTTAAGACCCACAAATGTTTCCTACAGAACCGATGAAACGTATATCAAGGTCAATGGAAATATATATAGAGCAGTTGATTCTACGAGGAAAACGATTGATTTTATGAAATCAGAAAATCGAGATATGCCGGCAGCAAAGAGTTTCTTTACAAAAGCTTTTGCCTCGCCACATAATCAATTACCACGTGAGATCTCTTTGGGGAAAAACCCGGCATATCCAACAGCCATACAAGAATAAATAAATGAAAAAGCCCTGCCAAAAGAAACTTTGGTAAGGAAGACAAAATAACTAAACAACATAGTAGAACAAGATCCTAGGTTCATAAAGAAAATCACAAAACTAATGTTTGGTTTCAAAACGTTTCACACTGCACCCCATGGTCCGTATGGAGGAAATAAAAGACTTTCTGGAACAGACTCAATTGACGATAAATGACATACAAGTGAAATACGGAATGGTAATGTCAAATTATTTTTATACCAGCTTTAAGAAATACTATGGCGTATCACTAACCGAATAGCAGATTGAAGAATGTTGTAGATACGGTGCAGAGCAACGACCAGATATCCTTTTCTTCGTCAGGGGAAAAAATGAAATTCAAGTTGTTACATCTTGTAGATCTTTGCAAGCTGTACTCTAGAATTTACGGGCGTACCCATAACTAGGAAATTGTCTTTGAAACCGTCATTTTCACTAGAAATATGTGCTGTCCTCTTTTTTTGTAGAGGTGGCAATCCATTCGTTTGCTTCCGAGAAAGAAATAACAGCTCATGCAGATTGAAACTCGCTCTCTCAGTCAAATATTTCTTGATGGCCTTAGGACAATGAGCCTTAGAGTAGTGCCAGAGTATAATTTGAATCTCGAAGCAGCTTTAGCAAGATGAATTCGCTATAAAAGAAATCGATCAATTATGTGGTTTTTCCGATTATTAATAAACAAAAATAAATAAACCGGGCCCCCATATTTCCATGGATTTCCGGTTTTTCACTCTATGCATTGCCCACCAACCGCCCATCGCGAAATCGCACAACCCGTTTCGCCTGCTCTGCAACCTACCGATCATGCGTAATCAATATAATCATTCTCCCCTGCTCATTCAACCGACTGAAAATATCCATGATCTCCGCACCCGTCTTCAAATCCAATGCACCTGTAGGCTCATCCGCCAGAATAATCGGTGGATCAGACGATATAATATCGACTGACCTTGTTTTTGTATAATTATTCACCCTAATGTATAAAATCAATTTTCAAACGAATTCTGTAACAAACCGTCTATGGAATTATGGAGCAATTCCAATTAATTCTGGAATTTCACAACAAAAAAAAGCCAGGGCACCCGCCCTGGCTCTTACTATGAACATCTGCTATATCCGCAGTTGATACAATTCTTACACCCTTCGCTGTTCACCAGCGAAGCGGAACCACACGCCGTGCATAGGTCCATCGCCGCGACACTCGTCGCGCTCGGAGCCGTGTGCCCGCCACCACCAGCAGCGCCCCCAGCCGGCGCTGCCTCAACAACTTCACTCGTCGCGGTCACGTAGTTCCGCGCATCGTCAGGCTCGCTCATCACTTCGTCGTGCTGCTCGAGCGCTTTGGCAACCGCGTCTGCGATCGACTCGACGCGGTTGTTGCCGAATCCAATGGCGCCGGAGCCGCCAATGCCCTTCAAGTGCTTCACGAGCAGCTTCACTTTATCCCCGTGATCGCCATAGCGCAAGAACAAGGAGCATACGCGGCCGAGTGCTTCGGACATCGCGAACACGTCGGACCCTGCTTTTCCTACGTTGAGGAAAATCTCGCTCGGTGTGCCATTCATATCATTGATCGTGATATACGCCATACCGAATGGGGTATTCACTTTATAGGTAGCGCCACGTAAAATTTGCGGACGACGCTTGTATTGCTTATCAAAGACCTGTTCCGTCTTCGCATCCACATTCACCACAAGCTTGCCAGACAGACGCGATAAGCTCTCCTCATCTACAACAGCCTCTGCAGCGACAGCTACTGGAGCTACTTCCGGCTGAGCCTCCACTTTCACTTCTTCCTTCTTATCCGAGCTCGTGCTCAATACCTGTACATCACGGCTGCCATCGCGGTAGATGGTCACGCCTTTACAGCCCAGATCATACGCCAATTCATAGAGTCGTTTCGTTTCCTCAACCGTGAAATCAGCTGGACAGTTAGCTGTCTTCGAAATCGAGCTATCCACCCAAGTCTGAATGGCGGCTTGTGCACGAATATGGTCTTCAGCGGACAAGCTCATGGAGGTGACGAAGTAATCAGGCAGATCTTGATCTGGATTCGCGTCTTTCCAATTCTGCGCAATCGGCACATACTGCTTATCGAAGCCTAGGCGACTTTGACGATAGTACTCGAATGCGAAGTAGGGCTCGATCCCTGTCGATGTGCCAACCATTGTCCCCGTACTTCCTGTTGGTGCTTGGGTAATGACCGTCACGTTACGCATACCATTCTGATGAATGGCCTCGCCAACCTCAGGATATACCTCTGTCATTTTGCGCATGAAGCCACTTTCCATGAATTTATCTTCGATAAAGGCTTGGAAGGATCCCTTCTCGCCTGCAATCTCAGATGAAGCCAGATACGCTTCTCTCGCCATGAACCCATAAATCTTGTCCAAGAACTCGAGTGATTCAGGGCTGCCGTACCGTATTTTCAAAAGAATCATAAGCTCCGCCAGACCCATCGTACCTAGTCCTACCCGACGCTCATTTTGCTGATTCACCCGATTTTCTTCAAAATGATACGGCGTTTTGTCAATAACATTATCCAGAAAACGCGTTGAATAGCGTACGACGGTAGCAAGTTCTTTCCAATCCACATCATGATTCTCCGCATCATAGAACTTCGACAGATTGATCGCTGATAAATTACAGACACCCCATGCCGGAAGTCCTTGTTCACCACACGGATTCGTACAAATAATAGGATTAAAATACCAGCTGTTGGACATCTGATTGTAATATTCCAAGAAAACTACGCCAGGTTCAGCGGATTTCCATGCCGACTCAATAATCGAGTGCCAAACATCACGCGCGCGAACCGTGCGATAAGGCTTAACAGCTTTGCCTAATTTCTTCCACGCGTCTAAATTACCATCCCACAACTCATTGTACTCTGGATCTGTTGTATCTGGGAACACCAGTTCCCACTCCAGATCTTCCTTCACTGCTTTCATGAAGCCATTGCTTACGCACACAGATAAGTTCGCGTTCGTAATCTGCCCCATGGTGGACTTCACCGTAATGAAATCCTCCAGATCCGGATGCCAATCATTAATCATGAGCATTAATGCCCCACGGCGGCTACCGCCTTGCTCGATCAAACCCGTCGTATAGCTAAATAATCCACCCCACGAAACAGCACCGCTGGACGATCCATTAACGCCTTTCACCACTGAACGTCTCGGACGAAGTGAAGACAGATTAATGCCAACGCCACCACCGCGTGACATAATTTCTGTCATTTCAGTCAACGTGTTCATAATCCCGCCGCGACTATCCTTCGGTGAAGGAATAACGTAGCAATTGAACAAAGTCAATTCATCACTCGCATCCGCGCCTGCTGCAATCCGGCCCCCAGGTACAAGCTTCCAATCGTTCAGAATGTATCTGAATTTCTCCGTCCATTCCTGACGCTTCTCCGCTGTCTTTTCAACCGAAGCCATCGCTCCTGCCAAGCGATCCCACATTTCTTCCGGTGTTTTCTCCATATTTAACGTTAGCTTCTCAACTGCAGATTCCACGGTTTCCCCACTGCGCGTTCGAACTTTCACGGTATTTCCTTCACGACTAATAATTTCTCCAACCTCTTTAGCTGGGAATTTGGGATCATCCTTGGTCAAAACGAGGACGGTATCCCCCACTTTCGCATGACTCGTATCTGCGTTCTTAAGTGCGTAGCGATCCAAAAAGATTTTCTCACTTAATCCCGTTAACTTCTTGCTCTCATAAACATTCCCCATGCCATAAGCCTCCCAATAGACTACATATTCAGCTGCATTTAAGATAGTCGCTACAAGAGTTAGTAGCCCTTATTTCTCAATATATGGTAGTGCCAAATTATTATACTACACAACATATGGATGTACCATTGGCAAAAGAACCAAATTCACTCTAGTCACGAATTTACTAGCTTTGACGCGTCTCTCATCCTTTGTTAACCTATAAGTAGGATACCACAACAAGGCATTATTTAGAACATATGTTCCATAATTATTTTATTCCTAAGGAGCGCACCCACATGTATTTTTATAAAAACGAATTCGTACATAAACAAGACATTCAAATCTCACCTGATGATCGCGGCTATTACTTCGGTGACGGTATTTATGAAGTGTTTCGCGTCTACAATGGTCAGCTTTATGAAGGTGCTGCACATATGCAGCGGCTCGAACGAACAGCTAGTGAAGTACGCCTCTCCCTACCTCATTCAAGTGATGAAATTCTAACTATATTGAACAAGCTCATTGGGCACAACAACCTCATCGAGGGCACGGTTTATTTGCAAATTACTCGTGGAGAGGCGCCTCGCGCGCATCCATTCCCGACACAGGCTGAGCCGATTGTACTCGCCTATTGCTCTGAGGTGAAGCGTCCTTTAGCAACCATTAAGAATGGCATCAACGCCGTTACACAGCCTGATATTCGGTGGTTACGGTGCGATCTCAAGACCCTAAATTTGCTGCCAAATGTACTTGCCAAGCAAGCTGCATTAGATCATGGTGTACAAGAAGTCGTGCTTCATCGTGAAGGCACGGTAACCGAATGCAGTGCCTCGAATTTGATGATGGTGAGAGATCAGGTTCTCTACACGCACCCTGCCAATCACTTGATTCTGCATGGGATTACACGTGCTGTCGTACTCCGAATTGCGCATGCCTTACAAATACCAGTCAAAGAAGAATCTTTCACGACGGAACAACTTCTACAGGCTGATGAAGCTTTTATCACAKGTACGACGGTAGAAATTACACCAGTCCTTCAAATAGATGGACAATCTATCGGTTCAGGAGTACCTGGTCCAACAACCCAGAAACTTCAAGCCGAATTTGAAAGAACCTTTCTCAACTAAAGACACTCCCCCCATACAAGGGCAGCCCTAGTCCAAGTCATCTCATCTGGCTTCTAAGGCTGTCTTCTTTTTTTGCGTACAAACCCCATCTCTACATCCGTATGTCATGTTTCCTCCCGACAAATATTCACAAAATAATCACACATTCGGATAAAACAATTGACGGAAACCCCATGAGCCAATTAAACTATGGTTGATTATAAAACTACTTGGACACCTCGCCTCTCATGCTTTGCTGAACGAAAGCGTTAAAGTGGTGCGAGAGCAATGCGTCCAAGCAACATCTGGGAACTTAGAGAGGGGTAATTTTGTTGAAAAAGAAAGCACTCACATCCATCGTATTATCAGCAGCTATTATGTTAGTCGCAGGTTGTGGTCAAAAAGCTGAGCCAACGCCTGCAGCAGGTGGCGCAGCCTCAACTACTCCGGCAGCTACAGCAGCCGCATCCAAAACTTACAAGATTGCGATTTCACAAATTGTTGAACATCCATCGTTAGATGCAACACGCCAGGGATTCCTTGCAGCACTTAAAGATGCAGGCATCGTAGAAGGTACGAACCTGAAGGTTGRCTTCAATAATGCACAAGGCGATCAACCGAATAACTTATCCATCGCTCAAAAAATTGCATCCGCCGACAATGACCTTGTACTTGGAATTGCAACACCATCCGCACAGGCAGTGGTACAGCAAGTGAAGAAAGCACCGATTCTTTTCGCAGCGGTTACAGACCCACTTGCAGCCAAAATCGTAACCAATCTGGATAAGCCAGGCGGCAATGTATCCGGAGCTTCCGATACGAATCCAATGGCCATTGCCCAATTAATGGATTTCGTTGCAGCTAACATGCCGAAGATTAAGACAGTTGGTCTTGTCCTAAATGAAGGAGAACCAAATGCTGTCATTATGGCCAAAAATGCTGAACAATCTTTAACCAAGCATGGCATCAAGCTAATTAAAGCACCTGTTACGAACACATCAGAAGTTAAACAAGCTGCACAATCCCTTGTTGGTCGTGCAGACGCATTCTTGATTACGCTTGATAATACGGTTGTTAGTGGTGTGGATGGTATCATTCAAATCGCGAACGATAAGAAGATCCCATTCTTCTCCAGTGACCGTGATACCGTTGAAAAAGGAGCTTTCGCAACAGTTGGCTTCAAATACTATGATCACGGCTACCAAGTAGGCCAAATGGCTGTCGACATCCTCAAAAATGGTAAAAAACCAGCAGACATGAAAGTAACTGTGCCTGACAAAATGGATCTCATCCTAAACCTAAAAGCAGCTAAAGCACAAGGCATCGAAGTAACCGATGCGATGAAAGCCGCAGTAAAAGATAAAGAGAAAAATATTATTCAGTGAGTAGAAAGACACTAAAGGGGTGAACGTCACTTTCGTTCACCTCTTTTTTTCAAAGTTAGGAGGAATAATGATGATGGATTCAATGACTGGTGCCGTCGAGCTAGGACTTCTCTATGCGTTGATGGCGCTAGGTGTTTATATTACGTTTCGTATTCTTGATTTCCCCGATCTAACGGTGGATGGCAGCTTTACAACAGGCGGTGCCATTGCTGCCATTCTGATTGCCAATGGATACTCACCGCTTCTTGCTTGTTTGGCCGCTTTTGCAGGTGGACTTGTGGCTGGCGCTTGCACAGGACTGCTTCATACGAAGGGTAAAATTAACGGGCTTCTGTCCGGAATTCTCATGATGATTGCCTTGTATTCGATTAATATGCGCATCATGGGCAAACCGAACATTTCGCTTCTTGGCGTAGATACTTTGTTTTCTTCCATGTCACCAATTACCGTAGTGTTGATCATTGTGATTGTATTCAAATTGTTGCTTGATGCGTTCCTGCATACCGATCTGGGTCTTGCTCTCCGTGCAACTGGGGACAACGCACGCATGATTCGCAGCTTCGGTGCCAATACAGACCGAACAACGATTCTAGGCTTGAGCTTGTCAAATGGATTAGTAGCTTTATCCGGTGCACTTATTGCTCAGCAATCCGGCTTTGCGGACATCTCGATGGGTATCGGGATGATCGTGGTTGGACTAGCTTCCGTTATTATTGGGGAAGCGATTTTTGGGGCTCGCTCCGTTTTCCAAGCGACACTTGCTGCTGTACTCGGTTCCATCGTGTACCGGATTGTTGTTGCGTTAGCACTTCGAGTCGAGTGGCTGAAAGCATCCGACTTGAAGTTAATTACCGCGATTATCGTTATTATCGCGCTCGTTCTGCCATCGGTGCAGCGAGCCTTCAAACAAAAAGCGAATGCGAAGAAGCGCTCTGCTGAGCTCCTCGAGCTCGCGTTGCAAATGAATAAAGGAGGTGGGCGTTAATGCTGCAGCTCTCGAACGTTTCCAAGCTCTTTAATCCTGGTTCCGCCGATGAGAAAATTGCGCTCATCGGCATTAACCTAGCCCTGAAGCCCGGTGACTTCGTCACGGTCATCGGAAGTAACGGCGCCGGTAAATCGACGCTGATGAACATCATCTCCGGCGTCATGACGCCAGACGCCGGCGAAGTACGCATAGATGGTGAAGTCATACACCATCTGCCGGAGTACAAGCGCAGCCGCTGGATCGGCCGCGTCTTTCAAGACCCCATGGCGGGGACCGCTCCTCGTATGACCATCGAGGAGAATCTCGCCATGGCGTATGCCCGCGGCAAGAAGCGCGGGCTCAGCTTCGGCACCAACGCGCGGAAGCGCGCGTTGTTCCTGGAACAGCTGCAGCGCCTCGGTATCGGCTTGGAAAGCCGTCTGCGCGCGAAGGTCGGTCTGCTCTCCGGCGGCGAGCGACAAGCCCTCAGCTTGCTCATGGCGACGTTCACCGAGCCGCAGATCCTGCTGCTCGATGAGCATACAGCCGCGCTCGATCCCGCGCGGGCTGAACTGATCACACGATTGACCGAGGAAATCGTGCGCGAAATGAAGCTGACCACACTCATGGTCACGCACAATATGGAGCAAGCGATTCGTCTCGGCAATCGCCTGATCATGATGGATAAAGGTCGCATCATTCTTGATGTGAACGAAGAACGGAAGAAGAACCTCACGGTAGCACAGCTTCTCGGTGAGTTTGAACATATCAGCGGCAATAAGTTAGCAGATGACCGAGTCGTACTCGGATGAGAAAAAAGGACAGTCCCTTGAGTAGATTCATCTACCCGAGGGCTGTCCTTTATTTGGATGAAGCTAGATGAATCAACTAACTGGAAAAACTCCAGCTATTTTAGATCATTTTCGGTCAATTACTTGAATAACTGGAAAACCTACAGCTAATTCAGCGATTTCTGACCACGCGGCTAAGAATAGCTGATATTACCTGCACATAGTCCAGTTATTCCTAAAAAGTCAGCCATTTCCTCTATTTTAGCTGCATGAAATCCCTTTATTCCTCTCTACTTTGCTGAAGAAGGAGCTTGCCTTTCACAAAGTTACAGGAAAGATAACTGGAGCATTCCATCTCACTACGCACCTTAAGGAGCAATCTTCGATATCATCCACTTTCCCACTTCTGTTAACCTGCTAACGCCGTAAATTCCACTCATCCGTGCCGTATTTCTCGGCAACAAGACGCGCCGTAAGTTCAACCTCATAATCCGTCAACGACGACTCAACGAGTTCGACACCAAGGCCTAGCGCGATTTCACGCCGGAACGCTTCCTCCACTTCACCTAATGTAACTTCCGCTTTCCCTTGCGCGTGCAGCAATTCATTAATGGCCACCGCTTTCTTCAGAAAGCTTTGTTTCATACGATCTGCCACCTTCTCATTCGAGAAGCGCAGCATCCGAAATAATTGATCCGTATCCATATCCAGCAGGATCGAGCCATGCTGAAGCACGACGTTTTTCTGCCGAACCTGTGCGCTGCCTGCCACTTTACGACCTTCCACAACCAGCTCGTACCAAGACGGTGAATCGAAGCATGCCGCAGAACCAGCGGAGGCGTATTTCTCTTTTTCCTCATCGCTTGCCAACTGCACCATTTCTGCTGCTAGGCCTAGCGCACGAAAACCTTGCAATAACCCCTCACTCAACACGCGATAAGCTTCCGTCACATTGCGGGGAATGCCTGGATAATCCTCTGCTACGATGATGCTATACGTCAACTCTTTATCGTGCAGCACAGCTCTCCCGCCAGTAGGCCGTCTCACAAAGCCAATTCCCTCGTTCGCTACCGCTTCCTGATCCACTTCGGCCGCCTTTTGAAAATAACCAATAGATAACGTTGCAGGATTCCATCCGTAGAAACGCACCGTTGGCGGAACTTTGCCTTCACTGTGAGCGGTAAGTATCGCTTCATCTAACGCCATATTTTCAGCAGGAGAACGATCCCCTGTATGTATAAATCGCCAAGCTGTCATCTCATTCGACTTCCTTTCGTGTAGAACGTCACTTTTTCCCAAAAACTAACCTCTATCATAGCATATTCAAGTTCAGCGTTCGACCTCTGACAACGTCCCCMCTAGTAAAACTCTTACATGGGAAAAGTTATGAAAGATTCTTCTCTGGACATACTAACAAGTATTCGACATTTACGAGGATAAGCTTAGAATCAGAACGTAGCATATGCTTACGAGGCTAGTTTTGCTACGCAAAACGTTTAGGAGGGCACTGCCATGCGTCAACATGATCAGCAAGAGAACATTCGCCCCATTCATAAACAGCTGGATATGCATTTTGAGAGGGACTGGTTTACCGAGCTGGACAATCGTGTACGTGGAGGAGGTCCATGGGATGACTGGACCTTATATCAGCTTGCCTACGAATCGGAAGAATCGGGGCTTATTTCTACGTTTGATGATATGCAATGCCTTGCACACTTAGGGACACTAGAACCTATGGCGCATCAGATTGATACAGCGAAACGAGTACTTAACGAAATGCGTGGGCGGGCTATTTTGGCCGATGAGGTTGGACTTGGGAAGACCATTGAAGCTGGTTTAATTTTAAAAGAATACATGATCCGCGGGCTTGTCCGCAAAACGCTCATCCTTGTACCCGCTTCCCTTGTGTTGCAATGGGTTCGGGAATTGAATACCAAATTCGGCATCCCTGCCGTTGCGCATAAAAAAGCCTACATGTGGCAGCAAGCCGACATCATTGTCGCCTCGATGGATACAGCGAAAAGGGACCCGCATCGCGAGATTGTGATGGGCCTTGAATACGATATGCTCATCGTCGATGAAGCGCACAAGCTGAAGAATAAGAAAACGACTAACTACACGTTCGTCAACGAGCTGCGCAAAAAATACTGCCTGCTCCTCACAGCTACGCCTGTGCAGAACGATCTCAAAGAGCTCTACAATCTGATCACGCTGCTGAAGCCAGGTCAGCTTGGCGGGCAGAACAGCTTCAAGAGCAACTTCGTTGTAGGCAAGCGTACGCCGAAGAATGAGATTCAGCTGCAACAAGAACTTTCCAAAGTCATGATCCGCAACCGTCGGGGAGACGGGGGTGTTCACTATACGAAGCGGATTGTGCGTAATATCCCGCTCACCCTCTCCGATGATGAGCAAGCACTCTATGATGGGGTTACGAGTTTCGTACGCTCGCGCTATTCAGAAAATGGCGGAGATCTTAGCTCGATGCTGTCTATGATTACCCTACAGCGTGAGGTGTGCAGTTCGAGGGACGCTGTATTCATTACATTGGTCAATTTATTTAAGAAGACAGCCGAAGATTCACCGATGCGGCCCAAAATATGGGAGCTCGTCGAGCTTATTCGCAGCATTAAGTCCAATAGCAAAGCGGAAACCACGATGCGACTTATCCAAGACATCAATGATAAAGTCATTATATTTACGGAGTATCGGGCATCGCAGGAATATTTATTGAACTATCTCAAAGAACATAAGATTACGGCAGTCCCCTATCGCGGCGGCATGAATCGCGGCAAAAAAGACTGGATGATGGATTTGTTCCGAAATCGGGTACAAGTTCTTATAGCCACCGAGGCAGGTGGCGAGGGCATTAATCTGCAATTTTGCCACAACATGATCAACTTCGATCTGCCGTGGAACCCTATGCGCGTGGAACAACGGATCGGTCGCGTTCATCGCCTTGGGCAAACGCATGATGTGAACATTTACAACTTATCCACAAGGAATACCATTGAAGAACATATCCTCTCGCTCTTGCACGAGAAAATCAATATGTTTGAATTAGTTATTGGGCAACTGGATACGATTTTGGAAAAAATCGAGAAACGTGGCTCGCTTGAAACATCCCTGTTCCGCATGGTGATGGAAGCCGGTTCTGGCGAGGAAATCCGTCGTAAAATCGATGAACTTGGACATTCCATCAGCGAAGTAAGAGAAGAGATCGAACAAAATCCGCAATATGGCGCCAAGTTCCAAGACATCCTTGATGCTGTAGGCGGTTCCCCAGCTGTGGAGGTGGGTCCATGAATAAACGAAACATCCACTCGTTCGTGATGCGTTTTCTGGAAGCCTACGATTGTCAGATTCTAGAGAAAACACCTGCCTCCGTGACGGTCAAGCTCTCTCCCGACGCAGATCGGGAAATGACGGGCCGCCCCTATTATTGGAGCTTCATTGAGCGAACAGGTGCTGCTGCGGAAACGATGACGTATAAATTCGTGATCGATCCAGAGCAAATGAAGCTGGAAACGAAGCCGAAACCTGCGGCTGTGACCGCTGTCCAAAGCCCTCCTTCCACTGGCTACGGGCCTTCGGGTACTGGCGGTGCTGGTGGTCCTGCAGGCAGTGCGCCGGACAGCATACTTGGCCGTTACTTCGGCTTCGTTCCGACAACCATCACGGCGCGCGTTCCACAAGATGAAGTCACCTTCGGCAGCCGACGACTTGACCAGATCTTCGGGATCGTTCGCGAGCGCGGTCGGTTCGTACATGTATTCGAGGAGCCCTTCCCGACGGGGGCAACGTACCATGCTTCCCTCGTCTACAATACGTGGCTCTGTGTGAACTACAAGGTTGAGCTTCTCTGTGACCGGAAACGGACAGAAATTCATTCCCTTGCGATTCAGCTGAGTACCGGTGAAATTCGTGAGCATTTTCATAAGCAAATGCTTACAAAAAGTCTATCGCCGAAGCTTCCTGCGAATAGTCACATATTACCGGATACGATTTCCATTCCGAAGGCGATCAATGCCCTGGAGATGACGCTTGAGCGTAAAGTCAGCACCTACGACCACCGCTGGGCCGATGAAGCGAATGCCCGGCATCGCAGTGAAATCGATCGTGTGGAGGGCTACTACAACGGCCTTTTACTAGCAGCAGAACCTGACAAAAGAGACGAAATCGAAATCCAGTGTCGGAATCGCTTGGAAGAGATCGATTGGCAGCATAAGCCACGGATCGCTGTATCCGTCATCAATGGCGGACTATTTCACTTAAATGCGAGTCGAAATGCATCCAGAAACTGACGCTAGTCGCTAAAACCTCGCAAATAACCCGCAACAGGTTCTAACATTCTTTTTAAGGCATACGCATTACAATAGTCACATACACTAAGAGGTTAGCGAGAGGCAGGTGAACGAAGATGAAGTCGTGGACCACTTGGACAGCCACTTGTATTATTTTATGCAGTATTGGCTTCATGCCCTTACACACTTCAGCTGTTGACAACTTAAACGGGACAAGCCCTACGCAGGCGCAAGTGAAGGAACCTAAAGCAGCAGCTTCAACACCGGACTTGACGAGTACATCATCATTCGGTTCAACAATCAGTAATTGGCAATCGACGCTTGCGAAGGAAGATGGTTTTGCAGGTTGGCTGAACGCACGTTGGAACAGCTATCCACTTGGACCTGGCACACATGGCTGGGTCGTCATCCTCACGGATCAAGGTCAAGAAGTGGGCTACATGATTGTGCATGCCACCGAATCTGGCGGTTTCCGTTTGACCGAATATGGGACAGGCAAATCTCCTTTATTTAGTTTGGCTACGTTGTATCGCTCTTTGATGCAACAAGAACTCATCCCTTCAGGAACCTTATACGACGATTTTGTGCAAAATAAAACGATCATTGAAGAACGCTTATATATGGATACCCTTACTTCTGTTTGGAAAATCGTGCTGGATGACGAGACCTATTATCTCGACGCCAAATCAGGGGAATTGCTTCCGCTGACGGAGGATCCAAAACCACGCATGGCGTATGATCTGAGAGTCTCATCCGATCTATCGCATGGTACTGCTCAGAGCCTGATTCGTCCTCCATTTGATCCTTATGAACGGATGCCATGGATTAAAGGCACACCGCTGCAAGTGTCAACCTTGTCAGAGCTCAAGATTGCTCTTGAGCAGCAAGGTGATCTAACCTACGTCACGGAGTTGTATGATAATCAGGTGACGATGCCGTTAACTGTGTTAGGTTATCAACAATGGATATATGGGGATAACTATCTGATACTCGATCACGATGGCCCGCGTTATGTGGGATTGGATGCTTCGCTAGCGCTTGGGAAGATCTATCCGTAGTCAGAGGGAACTAGGATACGCTATTTTGTAGCTTTGTGCCAAAAATGTTCCGAAGGGGAACGTCAGTGTCTTATCTAGCCGAAAATCGCAGGAAACTGGCAAATTCGGATAAATAGAGCACTCTCGTTCCCCTTCTCACTAAAATGATTCGATTTTATGTAAATAACGCACCTACGATCCCCTCATCTTTTATGATTCGCATAACGTGTGATCCCTGATGGGATACTTGACATCACTTAACCAAACTGTTATCTGTTTCACAACAAAAAGTGGCTGATCACATGTAGAAGATTCTACAAGTGACAGCCACTTTTTGCACATTTCACCATGCTCATTTTCTCGGCTTCGTCCGCCCAAACAACATCCGCGTCGCCAATGGCAGCATCCCAAACCACCGTGTCTGCCAACCCTCACGTTGTTCCTTCATCGACGCTTTGGCTTGTTGGCGAACTTCCTTCGGTGTGTCGATATAGGTAACGACTTGTTGGGTTATGTACTTCACAAGATCATCGCTTTTTGCCATACGCCCACCTGCCTTTTACCCTTATTGTAACCAGAGCAACAAGGCTTTAAACTACACGAAGACAGGTGGCAGGCCGCTACTTATTGCCACTCACCCTGGTCTTCCGCCGCTCTCTGCAATAATTTTATCAGCAAAGGATTTAATCGTGCCACAGCCTAATAGCATTGGCTTATTATCGCACTGTAACAGCAAGGTTTGAGCATTCGTATCCCAGGCATATTGGAAGCCAACATTCATGCTGACGACTGAGATCGTAAATTTGCCTGATGCTGTGTTAGGAATAGAGAACCCCTGCCTCCTACCTACTTGCTGCAGTGCTCTGAATACGGAAGGCGAAATCCCTTTATACATCCATGTGCTACAAGTTGCCATAGGTTTTCTCACCTCTTTCAATTAGGATCATTAAATTGTATGAGGCAAGAGATGAAATCGTGCATATTTCAATAAAAAGCCTATCGCCCGATCGTTGCATTTGCTTCTAATCCCGTCCAACAAACATAAGCTAGAGTAACTAGAGAGAGAAAGAGGTGTTGGTTTGAATGTGGGAACTAATGCTTGCAACCGAGCAGCTTGACATTTATATGGATGAAGTCAATCTTAAACTCGAGATCCGAATTAAGTCAGAACGGGATTTAGTTCCTTTAACAATTCGTATGAACCATACAGATTTGACCCAGTTAATCTATACCCTGCTGGAAATCAATCGAAGTTTTCGAGGAGACATTCCTTTTTTTCATACGAAAAAGCTGCCAGGCAAAGCTTAGCCTTACAGCAAAAAAAGCACGATGCACTCCCCCACATGCGTGGTTCGGAGCCATCGTGCTTTTTATCATCGTGTGCTGATCCGATGTTTTAGTTTCTATTGATTCCCGCAATGGAAGCGATGAACCGCAAAATATATAGGAACAAGTTAATAAAATCTAGATAAATATTCAATGCAGCAAGTGGCACGGCTTCCGCTGCAACACCGTTACGATACTGTGCCACATCATAGAGCACCCAGCCGCTGAAGATTAGAATCCCCACCATGGACCATACCAAATTCATCATGGATCCAAAATGTAAGAACATCCCAAGCACACTCATGAGCACAAGTCCTATTGTTCCAGCAAACAAGAACCCGCCCAAGAAACTGAAATCACGCTGGGAACGGTGAGCATAAAAGGCCAATGAGCCGAAAATCGCTGCCGTTGCAAAAAATGCACCCGATACCACGCTAGCCCCAAGCTGACCGCCGTAAGCCATGATGACCGGATATAGCGTCACGCCCGAAATAGCTGTAAATGCGTAGAGAAAGCCGTAACCAATATTTTTGCCGCGAATGCGAATCACGATAGCGGCTACCAGCATCGCAACCTCTGCAATGACGAAAAGCATAACCATGGATGGCGGTACAACCATCGCGCCAATCAATGTTCCAAGAAATGAAACCAATAGGGAAATGGCAAACGTTTGAAGCACATGTGCAAAGCTGCCGGATTGTGTGATCGTTACTGTTCTATCCATGCAATTCAGCTCCTTTTAGATATAAAGAAATGTACAATCTATCCTATGTATTATACCTGTAATTCATGAAAACCGCTACAGGGGGACGGTTGGACAAGAAAACACCCTTTCCTGAGAAACCAGAAAAGGGTGTTTCGAGCGATGCGATCAAGAGGACTCGAACCTCCACGGGGGTAAGCCCACACGGACCTGAACCGTGCGCGTCTGCCAATTCCGCCATGATCGCGTTTACAAAATTAATATACCATATGACGCAAAAGCTCGTCAATGAAACTTTTGTCACTAGGTATAATTCGGTGACCACTTCCTAAACCTAATCCMAAAGGAGGTATGACCTATGAATGAAGAAGAAATCAAAGCACTAGAGCCGAAATATACGGGCAATCAGCGTCATTTGACCGAGGGTGAAGCAGAKGGGATCGTTCACGATCCGAATTTCAAAAACGAGAATGAAGATGACGATATCTCTGACATGGATGCATTAGCCGTCGGTCTCTCATATGGCATGTTTCGTAAAACGTAAGCCGAATACTTAACCAACCGAGGGGGGCCCAAGAGCCAGCTATGTGGCGGGGCCCTCCTCGTTGGCATTTTGAAGACTTACATTGATGAAACACGCCGTTTCTCCCGCGCAACTCGATTTTCGGCTTACACCGCTGGAAGCGCCTTTCTTACGTGCATTACCCCTGTGAATTCAACCAATCACGCTTGCTCATTTCAAGCTTATATAACTGGCCAGAAGCTAGGATAGCTTCATGGACAGTTCTTCCAATCAAGTACCCCAGCGTCGTTGCTGTACCCGCATAGCGAAATGTTGTTCCTCTGCCTGTTGCAGCAATCAACACGGCATCTGTCGTTGTTCCTGTTGCGATTTGACCATTCACGGTAATATTCAATGACTGCAAAGCTGCAGCTTTGGCTTCCGTCGCGGTAATAACCGCATTTACCATGGCCGCATCCGTCAAACTACCTTCGATGACAACGATTGTATTAATCGTGCCTGGATAGAGCGAAGCGGCTGGCAAAATGGCCCCTGCTCGCGCTTTATTTCCCAGACCGACGGTCACCCAAGCGCCAATACGAAGTGATTCGTCCACATTAACCGCGTCTACCGACTGGACACCATGTTCTTCCGCAAGTGGCCAGGCCAATTCGCTAAATCCAACATCATTCACCCACGCCGCGGTAAGCATACCAGCCGTATCTTGAGGCTTCAGCCCTTCTCGAACAATGAAAGCTTCCATCTCTACCAACGGGTCGGTTTCGTTATACGACTTGTCCACTTGTCGATTCATCAACACCCGATGGTGACCAAAACCACCACCCCACGGAGAGGAATTCAATGTTCGCAGCGGATTGTCACTAGTAATCTGCATATATCGCCCGTGTGGCGATACCACTTGCTTCATCCCAACACCAGCGATTAAACTTCTAGTGGAAGTTTCCTCTCCCTCACTCTGCATCATCGGACAAATCATCCGGCGCTATCGTTTCCTGAGGCAACATGAACGCTGGCGGCCTTTCATTCTCATAAGGCTGATACACGTATCCGCGGGCAAGCTTGACGACTCTCCGGTTTTTTTTGCGAATAAGAACCGTCTCATCATCCCAAGCTACAACAATGCCACGCACATCGTTCGCTGGACTGACATCTCGAATGACACGCAGCAGTGTGCTATCTACGCGATATTGATCCAATTGTTCTTCTGTAATCATCTATGTAGCACCTCCATTATAGGCATAATTAAAATCATCTATTCTTCCTAAGCATACACCAATTCGCGATTCGGTGAAACTTTACATAAATCCATTCATCTTCGGTTAACTTAACGAGGACGAAGCACGCGATAAGGCAAAGGCTAACTCATGCCTACCGTAAGGGGGATATTACAATGGAGAAGAGAACGTACTACATCAATGTAGGCACGGGAGAAGTACTCGAAGACAGCACAGCACTTGATTATGAATTCGAAATATCCGCAACGGAAGATGATATCGCCAAACTGCAGGAGCTTTTTGAGGAAACCGATAATTCGTCTCAAGGCAGCTACGCGACTTCCTGGCTCCCCTGGAAAGTGTACTACTCCAACGAAACGAATCAGGAATATGATTACTATTTAACCGAAGTGTATCGTACGCTGCACCGACTTGGTTCTGAACAAACGAAGCGGCATATCGAAACGATGAACGTTTTAGAGAATGGCATCTAACGGTAGCCGACCATTTGCAAAACAGTAAAAAGGCCAAGAATCCTTATGGAATTCATTGGCCTTTTGTCATATATGGGTTATTTAACTTACATGCTCTTTCGAATCGTTCGTTTCAAACCAGAAATCAAGGACTTTGCTTGACATCACACGTTTCTTAATATAATCCGATTGTGCAACAGAGAACTGCTGCTCCCACTCGATTGTCAGCTCCGTACAAAGCTTCACGATTGTTAACAACTCGGACCAGGCTACATAGCGCTTATACCAGAAAAATTGAGGGTGTTCAATCATATACGGATACAGGTCATCAAACTCTGTATGTTTACAATCAAGCGCACGTTCAAAGTGAGTCTTTGCTTCCCCTAGCTTTGTCATAAAATAGTCAATGGAACCATTTTCGATACCCATAGATGTCAGCCTCCTCTCCTACCTTGTAATCATTATAAAGGATAAATCGGTTTCAGGGAAGTCATTCTCGTCATGTAAAATCAGTCAAAAGTGATCTGACCGTTCGCAAGTGAAGCAATTCGAGCGAGTGACTCTACGCGGATACCGCGTTCACGAATGGATTTACCGCCATTTTGAAAGGATTTCTCAACAACAATTCCGACACCGACAAGCTCTGCTTCTGCTTTTTCCACAATGCGAATTAAGCCGCGTGCAGCATCCCCGTTGGCGATAAAGTCATCAATCAGTAAGATACGCTCACCTTGTCCCAGCAAATGCGAGGACACCATAATATCAGTAACAATTCCTTTAGTAAAAGAAGGAACACGCTCACTATACGTATCTTGATCCATCGTCAACGTCTTCTTGCGGCGAGCAAAAACCATGGGAACGCCAAGTTGCAAGGCCGTCGTATACGCAATAGGAATACCGGAAGATTCCACAGTCAATACTTTGTCTGGCTTGGTTTCTCTAAACAATCTTGCAAATTCTTTTCCCATCTCCATGATGAGAACAGGATCTACTTGGTGATTCAAAATAGCATCAAGTTTAAGTACTTGATCAGAAGCAACGATTCCGACCTCTAAGATCCGCTGTTTTAATAACTCCATGAAATCGGCCCCCTATAGCGTTCTATTATGAGTAAGTTACCATATTGCTCCTGCCTCTTTCAAGTCCAATTAGAAAATAACAAAAAACACTGAAACTTTTTGGGCTTTCGAGGTGTCTATATATATATGAGGTTCTAACACAATTGGAATTCGTTCTAGAATTGCTCACATTTGGGCACGAAGATGCATTGAAAACCTTCGATAAAACAGTATCATTAATCTTACTACTATTTTCACAACAACTACTCTTCGGAGGAAAGGATAGATGGCAATGAACAACCTAATTAGACCCATCCTTATAGGCTGTATGCCTGTTGCAATTGCATCATTCTTGGTGACTGGATGCCAAGAATCATCTGCTCCTGCTCCAAAGGCTACCATAGACGTAACAACAACGTATGTACCTTCACAGGTAAACCAGGAAACCACGCCTCCGATTACGGTCGTAACCCCGACGGCTACACCTGCGGTAGACGAAAGCATGAAGCATGAAGCACAGGTAGCTGGTATTACCAAAGTCGATCAAGGTGATGTCCCGTCGCAAATTATCACAAGTCCAAAGCCCACCGCTAAGCCGAAGATTAAAGCTGAGGATGCTTATCAGCAAGAAAAGCCTACCTTAATGGGATTAAAGCTTGGCACCCCGAAATCTTCCGTCTTGGAGCGTTTTGGTAAAGTGAAGAAGCAATTCGTCATGGAAGAAGACAATATAGAGGTTTATGATTTCAACGACTTTTCAGTTGGTTTCAATAGTAAAGGAACGCTTGAATTCGTAGATGTGCACTCGATTGACATTGACCCAGGACTGCATGGCTTACGTTTAGGGCAAAGTCAGCAGGATGCAATCGCCATCCTAGGCAAGCCTGATACGAACTCCACCTATGTGCTTTCTTATAAAGCACAAGGCACTTTGCTTAAGATCGATATCGACCCGCATGACAATACGATCCAATCCATTAAGCTTTTTGCAAACTCGTAGTTCCTTCTTCAATAAAACAGAAGACCATGAATTCAGCCTTATAGGTTGAAATTCATGGTCTTTTTTTCGGTTTACGTTTCAGTATAACAATGTGATGTTTGCGAAAGCGAAGGTAGATCAGTACGCCAATAGCAGCTAGTATGACCAATATGAATAATGAAATTCCCATATAGGTATGAAACAAATGTAAAAAACTTTCAAAATTATTGCCGATAAATCTCCCCAGCGTCACAAAGGTTGTACACCAAAGCAGCGCTCCGGTTCCCGCATACAAAATATACTTATAAAACTTCACACCGCTAACGCCAGACAAATAACAAGTAAAATGTCGTACGCCAGGTACGAAATAACCGAAGAAAACCGTCCACAGACCGTATTTCTTAAACCAGCCTTCCGCTCTCTCGATTCGTTCCGGCGTTAGTTTGACCCATTTGCCATACCGATTGAGAAACGGTTTACCTACACGATGACCAATCAAATAACTAACCGTCATGCCCGTCATGGTCCCTGCATAAATAACGGCTAATGTAGGACCGAAGTCAAAAGGACCTCCCCAAGCGGTCAAAGAACCGATAAAGACCATCAAGGTCTCATCAGGAATTGGAACGCCAAGCATCCCGGCGGACAACAAAAGATATAAGGCAACATAGCCATATTGGCTAATAAAATCAAACAGGAATTCCTTCACAACCTACACTCTCCMGAGTTTAACTTCAACTGCCTCTTCGCTGCGTAATGGGACTTAAAGAATGCTCGACCTAAGTTACAGTCATGCAAGCTTATGTACAAACATACCTTGTACTATATCAAACGAAAGAAAGCGAGGCAATATATGCGAAATCATGCACAGATTATCCGTGTTGCCTTCACCTACATCGGGACCGTCGTTGGGGCTGGGTTTGCTTCCGGGCAAGAAATTCTTCAATTCTTCACTCGCTATGGCTCGCTCGCTACATTAACGATCGCTTTATCAACCGTGTTGTTCATTTGGATTGGCATACAACTTATGCTTATGGCACATGACTTGAAAGCAGAATCCTATGAGGATTTAAATAAAGTACTTTTTGGCGAAAAAATCGGAAAATGGATTAGCTTGTTTATGATGGTTGTTCTTTTTGGCATCACAACCGTCATGTTAGCAGGTGCAGGCACAGTTTTTGAGGAACAGCTCCACCTCTCATACACCACAGGACTACTGATCACGCTCGTACTTTCTTATGTCATTCTAACGCGTGGGATCAAAGCCATCATGACCGTAAACTCGATTGTTGTTCCCATTATGTTGCTCTTCAGCGTCGTCATTGTCGTGTACACCTGGCATTCACCAACGTCTGGCAACTGGCTGCGTATCTCAAGCGAAGATTCTCTTGTACGCGTTTGGTTTGCACCATTTCTTTACACAGCCTTTAATTTGGCCATGGCACAAGCTGTACTCGTTCCAATGGGAGGCGCGATTCGCGATCGGTCTGTGCTCTATTGGGGTGGCTTGCTTGGAGGTGCAGGCATTGGGTTACTTCTACTAGCGGCACATTATGCCCTATCGGCACAAATGCCGGGCATCGCACAATTTGAAATTCCGATGGGAAATATTATGACCAAACTAGGTTATTTACCGCAAGTCGCCTATTTACTCGTTATTTACGGCGAAATATTCACGACCTTTATCGGGGATGCCTATGGCTTATCCATGCAGCTCCAGCAACGTATCAAGATACCTCCCAAATTGTTGCTCATCGCCATTTTACTTCTTAGCTATGCCATCAGTCACATCGGTTTTAAAACGCTGTTAACCGCTTTATATCCGCTATTTGGCGTGGTGAGTGTCGTTTGGCTCGTGCTGATGATCTGGCGTAACCGTCGAAGTACGTTGTAGGGCGTTCCCAGGCGGGAAGCTGAGCACGATAACCAACCGTATGAACATTAGCAGCATCCCCATCGCCGAAAGGATAATTCCAGTAAGCAAATACGCCCAGTGGAAATCCGCGATTTCTGTATGATCTCTCCCAACAGCCACTAGCATGGCAATCATGAGTAGAAGTCCTATGATAAATAAACCAACGACGGAGTAATCAATGATCGTCCATCGGGAGAAATAGGTAACCGCAATCTGGGCTTGGCCGACGGCTCTTGGCGAGGCAGCTTGCTGCCTCCATAGCTGGTGCACCGTCCACGCGGTATAGATGCCAGCACCCGTCACAAACAGACCGACCACCGCTCCTAGAATGGCTAAAAATAAATTCATTCATAACTCCTCCTTTCATCTGACCTTAAGCTAGTGTTGACGCAAGCCGTAGATGAGCAATAATGTGCAGCCAAAGCTTATGACTGGGAGCGCATAAAGCAAGGGCAGGATCATCACGTGAGGAAGCTTCATTGCTGGAAACCACAGCAGCTGCAGACTTTTCTTTTCGATCTCCTCGTCCTCTTGATTGCCCTTTTGAACTCGGAGCGCATCAGTCGCTCCCTCATTCCACTGAATCTTGCCTTTTTTCCATCCGACTTGATAGGAAATTTCTCGGTGATCTTTCCTCTTATCGTTTCCTTCCACGTTCGAGGCCTCCCATCCCTTGTTTCTATCATTGTGTGTTGAAAAAGTCCGTTTCGGACAATCACTATAATTGAATATACAAGTGATCAGGAATTACATTTGCTGCCGCATCGCGCACATGTCCATGACAGGTAAATAGCAGCACCTGATGACGCTTACTCAAATCAGCGAGGACTCGCAAACAACTCTCCATCCGTTCCTCATCGAAATTCACGAGAATATCGTCCAAAACCAGCGGTAAGATGGCTTTGCCGCCATATTCTTCTACAAGCGCAAAACGCATGGATAAATACAATTGCTCGGCTGTCCCGCGACTAAGTTGATTCGTGTCCACTTGTTGTCCATTTGCTCTTACTGCTAGTAATCTTTGCTCGCCAAATGGTGCCTTTACAGCTTCGAATGCCCCGTTCGTCATCATTGCGAAATACGCAGAAGCCCGCAAAAGCACGCCTGGTTGACGATCTTTTTCGTACATATCACGCGCCTTTTTCAATAAAAGTGCGGCAAACGAAGACACCGCATATTGATTTACTTGCTGTGATAACGTCGTTCGAATCCCTTCCGCCTGCAGTCGCAGATTCGCCGCTTCCTGCCCTTGCTCCAGCTTCTCAAGCTGACCCGAAAGTTTGCCAATAATCTCTCTGTGCTCATTCGCTTGCGAGATCGTTTCCGACAGCTTCTCTTGCAGCGAAACAGCTAGAAGAGCCAGATCTTCTTCTCCCTGTGATTCCATTAGCTCCGTAAAGCTCACCATTAATGACTGGCTTACTAACGACTCCAAGGAGGCTTCAAGAACACGGCTTTCATCTTCAAGCTTCTTGCGTTCCTGCTGTTCCCGTTCCAAAATTCGCAGGTGCTCACCGTCTTGCGCCGTGGCTTCCTGTATGAGCTGCTGAAGACGCGCCTGTGTCCGATCCATATGTTGCTGAGCTAGCAGAAGCGCTTGTTCCGTCTCTTCGATCAGCTGTTCAGTTTGCCTGTGTTCCGCCATACGTGCGTGCTGGCGCTGCTCATCTTCTTTCCATCGCTTCAAAGCAAACAAATAATCTTGGTTGGAAGGAGGCAATTCAAGCAGTTTTCGAACCGTTTCTTCATAGGTATGAACGTTTTCGGTTAACATGTCTAACTTGGAAGTCATTTTGTGAAGTTGTCGCAGCCCGTCTTGTGCTAACTCGATGACCTGAATCGTTTCTAGCAAGGCATCCGTTGACAAATGTGAGCCTACCCCTAGACTTTGCATCCATTCCTCCCAGGCCGTGTGTAACTGAAGCGTGTCTTTTTTGACTTCATTCGCATAGTGGATACGTTGCTCAACTTGCTGCTGAAGCAGCTGTAAATGTTCCCGTGCATCCCTTAGTTTCTCTAGCTTACGAAGCTGCTCACTATGGACATGCTTACTTTGATCTACCTCACGGAACCAAGCATCCAGATGTGGCTGCAGGTCTTGAATCGACACACTAGCATTTCGATAGGATCCTTGCTTGTTAAATTCTGTAGCAGCGGCCGCTTCTTGAAGGTTAGATTGCTGATAGTGTACTTGTTCAAAATGGCGCAGTTGCTCCTGAATACGGCGTTCCAGCTGCACGAGTTCCTGCTCCAAACGATGATCTTGGACAATGGTGGAGGGCATGGCACGAGAAGCTCTACTCCCTTCCACTTGACGACCCATAAGCCAAATATAACAAGTTACTCCTGCAAAAATAAGGAAAACGATTGCAGCTGCAAGCCAATTTCCCTGCCATCCAATAAGTAACGGCGTAACAAGTGCTAGAATGCCTGCTGCGATCATCATACGTTGACGAAATGCACGCGTCGCATCTCTACCGGCTTTCGTTGCATCTTCGAGACTTTGCAGGTATAGATTTTGTTCAGCCTGACGATCTTGTTGATTTGTAAATTGACTAGTTACTAGCTGCCAACGCGCATAATCCGAAGCCAATTTCTGTAATAAAATGAATGGATCAGCGTCCATCGTCTCCGCGCTTGCTTGTAATCCTTTGAAAGCTGCTTCAAGTTGACCGACCTGCTCTTGTCCGCGAGCAACCTGCGCATGCAAGCTCTCCAACTCTGCTCCAATGCGGAGTTCAAGTTCTGATCGATTGCGGAATTGTTCTTTATACGTACGCAATTGTTCACGAAGTGAAATCGTCACAGCGAATGAAGCGACATCGGTCTCATCCCATTGCACATCCAAATTGGCTAGCAATCTGTCCACTTGAGCACGCTGGTGTGCAACCTCAACCCCAAGCTGCTCAATCTGGCGCTTATGCTCCTCATAGCTAGCCACTTGCTCCAGCAAGTGGTTCAGCTGGATCCCATGCGCGAGTACCTTCGGCTCCAGCACGAGCGCAGCCAGCTCTCCGCGCAAGCTCTGCACACGCAGCTTCAGCTTGTCGCGCTCCGCTTGGAGGCGCTCCTGCTCGGCCTCGAGCGCCTCCAGCCTTGCCGTGGCCTGCTCCGGGAAGCCCGGCCGCGCCGGCAGGCCCTCCAGCTCGCGGCCGATCTGCCGCAAGCGGAGCCAGCCGCTGCGCGCCTTGCCGGCCAGGCCGAGCTTGTGCAGCTCCGCGCGCAGCGCCTCCTGCTGCCCCTCCAGGGCAGCAGCGCGCGCCTCCGCTTTGCTTCGCTCTTCTTGCAGCCGATCGTAATCGGCTGCGCCATCACGGCTGCGGCGCAGCGACTGCTCCAGACCCTCGAGCTCCTTCAGGAGACGGTTCATCTCCTGATTGCGTCCGCGAGGTCTGTACAGGCTGTCGGCCTGCGCCGTCAGCTTGCGCTCGGCCTCCATGATGGCCGAGCCGCTTACACCAAGCCCAGCGCTATACAGATAGCCGCTGAGCTCGTCCATCTGCAGGGAGCGAAGCTCCTGCAGCTCGGTTAAACCAAAAGCGAACAAGCTGCGATAGAGGTCGGCCGAGAGGCCGCCCAGCAGCGTGTTCAGCAGCTCTTCGCCGCCGGTGGTACCATCGGCAAGCGTGACCTTAACGAGCCCCGCAGAGGCTCGTTTGCCGCCTGTGGCGGGCGCGTCGTAGCGCTCAACGCGGATGCGCTGACCCTGCTCATCGAGCAGGGTTAGGGCGCCACCGTGGGCGCCGCCGCCAAGCGGCTCGTAACGCTCCGACCGATTCGTTCGCGTCGGAAAGCCGAACAACACCGCGCGGACGAAGCCCATGAGCGTGCTCTTGCCCGCTTCGTTGGCGCCGTAGAAAACGGCCAAATTACTGTCCGTATGCAGCAGGCGATCACGCAAGCTGCCAAATCCATCGACTTGGATGGCGATAATTCTCATCCAGGTCCCCCTCCATCCGTGATTAGTAGATCAGCAACAAGCACTTCTGCGGAACGCAGCCATTCGTTCAGCTGTTCAGGCGTTGCCGCAGCTGGATTCCCCGCGAATGGAGGCATTCCCTGCAGCGCAGCAAGAGCTTCTTCTGTGAAGCTCTCCAAGGCGGATTCGTCCCTTTGCAGCGCTGCCGCATACCTTAACAAATCGCCAAGGAAGCTCTTCTCTTCCAGAACGGCTGCCAGATCAAGCTCACTGGCCGTTCGATCTTCGATCGATTCGATCCACACGAAGCTGCTCCGCTCCACTTCATCTTCTCTTAACTCATCCATTAATTCTTGTAAGGCTCGGCCTTTACGCAGTCGCTCATGGATTTCACTACGGCCTTCCAATACGATGCGCACAATCCCATCTCGGCCGTTAGCGTCTTGACGAAGCCGATCTACTAAATCGCCCAAGCGATCTTTCAATATTTGCTCCGACGGAATTGAGCTCACAGATAGTGTTTCTTGAAACCACCGCACCGTGTCCAATGCGTGAAAAATAAGCTCCGCTCGTCCACTATCATCGATGTCTACGAGATAACAGCCGCGAGGCCCGGTTTCCCGAATACTTCGGCCCTGGATGTTGCCTGGATACACAATCGCTGGCTGGTAGTTCATAACCTGTCTTGTATGTACATGTCCAAGTGCCCAGTAATGCATGCCAGCATCGATTAAATCCTGCTTGCTGCAAGGGGCATAATTATCATGATGCGGATCTCCATCGACATTCGTATGCAAGAGTCCAATCTGACACACGCCTGCTTGACCCCTTTTAAATTTCAACGCGAGATTCTCTGTTACTGCCGAGCTCCCATAGGAAATCCCATGAATTTCGGCGATGATGCCGCGATCTTGTTTCACAACCTGTAAGGTCTCCACATGCTCAGACGCAAAAAAATGAACGTCTGCCGGCCAAACCAACTTTGCGGCACGTCCATCCTCGGGGTCATGATTACCATGTATGATATAAGCAGGAATGCCTTCAGCCGCCAAATGCTCCATTGCTTTTTGAAAACGAATCTGTGCCCGCAATGAACGATCCGATACATCATAGACATCCCCACTAATCAGTACAAAATCCACTCTTTCTTGTATCGCAAGCGCCACAAGCTCCTTCAACGCTTCGAACGTCGATTCTCGAACTCGCTCTCGAACCCGTTCAGGAAGCGCCGACATGCCTTTAAATGGGCTATCTAAGTGCAAATCGGCAGCATGTATAAACCGCAGTCGTTTCATGGCTCTAACGCCTTCCTTTATGAACTTATTCCTGTTGACCTGCTTCTGCTTGACCTGCTTGCTCCGTTACTTGATAGCGTTCATACACGCTTTTCAATTGACGAAGTACACGATTCAATGAATAGGTTTTTTTCGCCTTTTCCCAAGCAGCTCGTGCTAAATTGTAGCGGAAGCTAGGATCTATGACGACTTTCTCCAAAGCATGGCTTAATGCCATTGCATCCCCTACAGGTACAAGCAATCCATTGTGACCATGTTCAATTTGCTCAGCGATCCCACCTACATTTGTACCAATCAAAGCTAACCAGCACAGCGCTGCTTCTGCGAATACAGACCCGAAGGCCTCCGCACGAGATGGCAGAACAAACACATCAAAGAATGGCATGAATTCTTCCGGATGGAGCATATATCCATAAAAAATCGTATCTTCATAGATATTATGCTCGATGGCTAATTTCTCAAGTTCCTCACGACTGGGACCATCGCCAATAATATGTAGAACAAATGGATGTCCGCGTTTCTTCAGCTCGCCACATGCAATCAGCAATGTATCCAAGCCCTTCGCAGGAACTAAACGACAAACCGTAATAAATTGCGTGACTTGATTTTCATGTGAGATCGGACGGAATCGCTTCTCATCAAAGCCATTTGGAATGACGCCAATGCGTTCACTGTCTTGCACATATTCAGCCATGTACTGCTTAAACGAATTTGATACCGTAATAATTTGATCTACCTTCGCTTCTAACTCCCCATAGATCTGGGTTAGAAATTGATGCTCCATACCATTTTCAGCAATACGCCCGTTTAAAATAAGCTCTCGCTCAAAACTGGAGTGAATGGTCAAAATGACAGGTGTATCTGGATAAATTTGTTTCATAACCAGTGCAGCAATCGGATGATGGGCATGTATAATATCAAATTTCTTAGAAATTCTGAGCTTTGTCCACCATACATAATCTTTATAGGTTTGAATGTATTTATCGATAATTGGGTTTCCGGCATACTTCCGCCAATCAAACGTAGCGAATGACACGTCCTCGGTTCCCTTGCCGCGAATACGCTTAGGCAGCGAAAACAGTTCCATTTCCCAACCTTTTTTATTAAATCGTTCCAAAATATAGGGAACCATGGATGATACCCCACCCGGTTGTTCCGGGGGGAAAAATAATGCTTGCAATATGTTCATTGCATGAGCCCCTCTCCCAAATCCTAGAGCTTACCAATTCCTATTGTAACTTGTGTCGGACGAATAGAAAAGAGAACACAACCTCAACAGCACAAATGTTCTATCCCTGCACCGCTTTTTCCTTTATAATAGAGTCTGCTTCTGTGGAAAAATAGACCTGCTTGGAGGAACTCATGGACATCATGGATTTACTTTTCGGTGAATTAGCTTCGTTTCTATCCCATGCCATGATCGTTGTCATGGTTGCACTCATGTTCGTGATTTCACTGCGTTTGTTTCTAGATCGACGCAAAAAAGCGTATATGTCCATGACGATATCGCTCATCTTCGTAGGGATCCATTTTTTGCTTCAACTATATTTCATGTTTAGCAGTATCCACACGAGCCTGGCTGATTACTCGCAGATCATGCTCAAAATTATTTCATTTGTACTTATAAATATGGGAATTTATCAATTATATAATCGCACGAACCGTAAACAATATACATTTTTCTACGGTTTAATCGTCATGGGATTTGTCGTCTCTACACTTCATTTCATTGTTCCTAATATATACAGCGGGACAGATCATCAGGTTCGTCTTCTGCAAAATATTGGACTTGAGTTATATGTATTCGTACTCATTTTTCTCTGCTTCTATATGATTCCACCTTACATCGGTCAGCAAATGAAATATCAGCTTGCTTTGACGATTTACTTTTTATTTCAGACGTCTCAACTTCTAAATACATATGTGTATGATAATGCACAGCCTGTGCTTATCCTGGCTGTCAATATACTGCCCGTCATCTATTACTTTCTCTTATTTATGATTCTCTTTGAACGTGTCGTTGAGCTCATGCAAGCCATCTACAATTCATCGATTAYGGACGGCTTGACGCGACTCTATAATCGCAGATTTTTCTACAACCGTGTTACACAGCACGTTCAGCGCCACTTGCCAGTTTACATTTTGTTCAGTGATATCGATAATTTCAAAAAGTTAAACGATACGCAAGGACATCAGATGGGTGATAATGTGCTCAAGCAGGTTGCGCAAATTATGAAGGACGAAGCTGAAGAATGCGGGATTGCGGGCCGCTATGGCGGTGAAGAAATGGTGATCTTGGTGTCCGATCCCAGCGTGAAAATGGACGCATTCGCTGAGCGAATCCGCAGCCGCATTGAGAAAGAAACGATCGTAACCGCGAGTATCGGGTACAGCAAATACAAGACTGGCTTAAGTGCGGAAGAACTCATCAAACAAGCGGATGAAGCCATGTATCGTGCCAAGACAACAGGAAAAAACAAAGTTGTGAAGTTTGCCTAATACACTGAGTTGTTAAGTACCGCACCTGGAGGTAAGTAACTCACTTGCTTTTCAGTTCTTATGTCTTCTCGTTCCATGCTTTATAATAGATCATGTACAGACAATCCCGTACAAATTCCATGTTAGAGCAGGAGGCAATACAAGATGCAATATCGGAAACTTGGTAATAGTGGTCTCAAAGTTAGTGAAATCAGTCTAGGCAGTTGGCTTACTTATGGCGGGTATGTTGGGGAAGACCCTGCAGTACGTTCCATTGAGCAAGCATACGATCTGGGAGTTAACTTTTTCGATACAGCTAATGTGTATGAACGCGGTGAAGCCGAGCAGGTTATGGGTAAAGTCCTATCCGCATATCCTCGGGAATCCTACGTTCTAGCGACGAAAGTTTTTGGTAAAATGGGCGAAGGCCCTAACGACCGTGGACTCTCCCGTAAACATATTAGAGAACAAGCCGAAGCTAGCCTACGACGATTGAATGCGGACTACATTGACATTTATTATTGTCACCGTTTTGACACTGAAACACCGCTGGAAGAAACGTTACGTGCGCTTGACGATTTAGTCACTCAAGGCAAGGTGCTTTATATCGGCGTAAGTGAGTGGACTCCAGCTCAAATTGTGGAGGCTTATGCGCTTGCTGATAAGTTATTGCTCGATAAGCTAATCGTGAATCAGCCCGTATACAATATGTTCAATCGCTATATTGAAAAAGATATCATTCCGCTCGGCGAAACGAAGGGCTTCGGCCAGGTCGTGTTCTCTCCACTTGCACAAGGCCTCCTGACTGGCAAATACCGTGCAGGGCAGCCAATCGCCGCCGATAGCCGGGCCAGCAGCAAAAACTGGGATGAAAAGCAGCTGAACGAAGTTTCTCTACATAAAGTAGCCCAGTTATCCAGTATTGCGGATGAACTTGGCATTAAGGTATCCCAGCTGGCGATCGCTTGGATCCTTCGTCAAAACAACGTATCCAGTGCTCTCGTTGGTGCGAGCCGCCCGGAACAAGTCATTGAGAATTGCAATGCAAGCGGCATTCATTTGACAGATGATGTGCTTAGCAGCATTGAGACCATTCTGCAAGGATAAGCGAAACTCCAGCTACTTTTGAGATATGCGTATCATGAAAAACCTGCCGTTGTGCAGGTTTTTTTGCGTGTTTGGCTAGATTGGGTTTGTGGGGTTGGTGGGTGGGGGGGGGGGGTGGGGGGTTATCACACGAATTAAATGGAAAATGTACATCTAATTTAGTCAAATAACCCTAAAAAATTGATTTAAATGGAAAAAATGTAGTTAATTTCACCAAATAAGCTCATATCGATAAAAACTCCTGAAATTAACTACAGAAAATCCATCTAATCGGAAAATGATGCGGAATCCAACAGAATTAACTGTAGAAAATACAGCTATTCATTTAGAGTACTTAACTAGTTAACATCTGACCCTTTCAATGCTCTCGTAGCAGTTAGTAGACGGTCTGTAGTCTGCGGGTTACGGGTTACGGGTTACGGGTTACGGGTTACGGGTTACGGGTTACGGGTTACGGGTTACGGGTTACGGGTTACGGGTTACGGGTTACGGGTTACGGGTTACGGGTTACGGGTTACAGTCTGTGGTCGGCGATTGGTGGTTTGTAGTTGTGCGTTGTGGCTTGTGGGTTGTAGTTGGGTGGTGATTGGTGGTTTGCCGTATATGGTTGTGAATGTGGTTATGGTTATGGTTATGGTTATGGTTATGGTTATGGTTATGGTTATGGTTATGGTTATGGTTATGGTTATGGTTAGCGGTCTAATGTCTTTAGTCTTTAGTCTTTAGTCTTTAGTCTTTAGTCTCTAGTCTTTAGTCTTTAGTCTTTAGTCTTTAGTCTTTAGTCTGTAGTTTTTGATTGTCTGGTACTGGCACAGTTATTGATCGCTGGTGGTGCTAGTGGTATTCACGGTGGCCAGTAGTAAGTAGACAAAAAAAGAAGAGCAACATCGCTCCTCCTTATTCATTCCCTTCCGAGTAATGCTCTTTACAAAACGCTTCCACGACTGCGACTTCATCGTCCTCTAGGTCGAAATCCAGATAAAGCTCGGTCGTTTTTTCGTACAACTCGTATTTCATAAGTGCTGATGTTTCTTCGGTCACATTGTAGATTGCTCGGATATATAGGCCGCTCTCGGAATATAGCTCATCATCTTCCTCGACTTCGATATCGATGATAAATTCATAGCGTTGCCCCGTCAAAATCCCAAAAGGATCTCTAACCAATTCTACTGTGTAGGTCGTAATCGTAAACATTGTACCGCCCCTTTCTCTTCTGCACCTGTTAGTATAACCGAAATACGTGCAAAAGAAAAAAGGCATCTCCATGTTGCTTCAAAAAGAAAATCCCCCTACGGTATTCTACAAGTTATTTCCGTGCCTTTACTCCACACCTAAAGCAGCCAAATTACGTCCAATTTGCAGCAAATGCGTTTGCACATGACGAATAAAGCCTTGGAACAAATCAGCAACGGAGGTTTCTTTGCCGTTATTATTCCCCTTGCGTTCCCACTGTTCCTCTGTCAAACGCCCATAGAACAGCGCATTGTAGGCAAGTATGGCATCGAACGCAAGCAAAATGTCACTGAGCTCCGTCTGGTTCGCTCGCGAGCTCGCAACCCATGCATCCTGATTATACAGAAGAAACTCTTTACCATTTTCTGCAACAATTTTACGAATGCGGATAGCGTGCACGAAGCTGGCATCCACGAGATGAGCTACGACTTCTTTGATGCTCCATTTCTCGGGTGCAGGCTTCCATTCCAACTGTTCCCGTGAAAGCTGGCTAACGCGTTGTTTAATTAATTCCGAAGACGCGAGGTAAATATCAATATGAACCCTTGTTGTCTCACTCACGATCTAAACACCCCATTCTTGGAAAATTTCTTCTGTGTGCTCACCCTTGAGCGGCGGCTTGCGATAAATCTGGAACTCGTAATCCGTTAGCTTAACAGGATAGCCTACAGTCGTAGTTTGCGTTTGATTCGGCAGCGCTAGCTCGTGAATCAAGCCACTTTCCTTCACCGCAGGATCATGCAAAATATCCTCAAACGTATTGATCGGCGCACACGGCACACCTCGTCCATCAAATATTCCGAGCCATTCTGCAGCAGTTTTCAGGCTGAATGTTTCCTGCAGAAGCAATGCAAGCTCCTTCTGATGCTTCGCGCGCAGCGTTTGATTCAGAAAACGTGGATCGTCTGCTAGCGCCGGCAACTCCACGGCATCCACTACTTCACGCCACAGCTTTTCGTTGCCAGCTGCAATCACGAATGGCTTATCACTGCCGTGATAACCTTGGTACGGCGCATTGCGTGGATGAGCGCTGCCCAAACGCTTCGGCGCCACACCATTGCCGTAATACTCACTAGTCTGCAAAGCGGATATACCCAGCGCACTGGCTAACATAGAGCAATCAATATAACTGCCTTTCCCGCTTCGAGAAGCTTGATGAATCGCCGCAACGACCGAATAGGCACCATAAAGTCCAGCAACGAAATCAGCCACAGGCACTCCGCATTTGACAGGTGCGCCATCCTCTTCGCCCGTCACACTCATCAATCCGCTAATCGCTTGAATGGTCACATCGAAAGCGCCTTTTTGTGCGTAAGCACCCTTTTGCCCGAAACCAGAAATGGAACAATACACAAGCTTCGGATTCTCTTCCACTAATCGCTCATAGCTAAGCCCGAATTTCGCCAATATGCCAGGTCGATAATTTTCCACTATGACATCGGCCTGCGCACATAACTCACGCAATCGTTCAAGATCCGCAGCTGCTTTAAAATCAATCACTATGCTGCGTTTATTCCGATTTAACGAACTGAAATTGGAGCTATAGCTCTCACCTTCTTCGTTCGTAATAAATGGCGGCCAGTCTCGCATACTGTCCCCCACATCAGGCCGTTCCACCTTGACCACATCCGCGCCCAGATCAGCGAACAACATACCCGCGAAGGGACCTGCCGCTATTTGACCAAATTCAATGACTTTGATGCCTGCAAGAGGGCCGTGATTGTTCTTGCTCATATGCGCTCCACTCCTCTTTGTTTGGTAGTAAGAGATAATTCCAAGCCGTTAGTTAAAAATGGGACTTAAATTATCATGCTTCGTAATGACATCTCGTGCGTTCCCAGAGGCCACATCATGAATATGCCTAGGCTGTTTCCCGATATCGGTCCCATAAATATGAATCGTAATGGCGACCTCATCAAATGGATTCGCAACGCCATGGATATCATAATCCGGCGGATAGACAAAGGAGATATCACCTTGCGCAGCTGTAACCTCCGATACCTCACGAATTGTGTAGCGTGGCTCAGCAGATTCTCCGTGATCTTCACGACGATAACGTTTTTCCACAATTGACCCGCGGTAAACGCCGACTAACCCCCAAACCAAATGATCGTGAACCGGGGCAACTTGACCCGCTCCCCAGACGAATGCGATGACAGCGAAGGACTCGTTCTCCGGCCTATACAGCAAATACTGCGCATATTTATTCGGCAGCGGCACTTGTAAGTCCTCAGGAAGCAACTGCTCATTGGTCAGCAATTCCTGCAAATGCGGCTGCACTTGATCAATAATTGTTCGGTAATCCTGTTGATTAKCTAAGATACCTGTTATGTTCGCTTCCAACTGATGAAACGCTTTGTTCGCGCTCATGGCCATCCCTCTTTCTATGATTGAACTACTGCACTTTTCAAATAAGTACCGAAGTGTTGCTTCGCAAACAATGGATATATGCGTCTCAATTCATGACTTACCTCATAACGAAGTGTCGCTAACT
This sequence comes from Paenibacillus sp. 2RAB27, assembly GCF_052115445.1. Lineage (NCBI taxonomy): Bacteria > Bacillati > Bacillota > Bacilli > Caryophanales > Paenibacillaceae > Paenibacillus > Paenibacillus sp. 2RAB27. Next base: position 26,888 of record NZ_JBFRGR010000011.1, on the reverse strand, counting down.
CGATAGATGAAGGGGGTTCGAGGCTTGGAATCGATGTGTCATCGTCGTTGTTCAAACCTAGATCAAAACCTGTTCTCCCCTGTATCTCAGCTGGCTTCACGCCTGGAACGGTCGCTGCTAGCTTTAATCTGCCCTCGGGCCCGATCGGTTTCATTACCCCCAGCGGTGTATACACGTCAACTAATCCGTTTTGATGATAAATGCCTTTCCCCGAAGAAGGTACCGACGTAACGAAATCGAGCGTTTCAGGGAATCCTTTGAGACCATGGTCTGTTTTAAATAGGAAAATGCGTTTGCATGTAAAATAAACAACCCCTGAGCCTGCTCCTCCAGGGAGTCTTACCTTCGGCTTTCCATAATCGCCGATCGTATGCAAATTGATGCGACCGTAGCTGTCGATTTGAGCTCCGCTTAGAAAGAACACATCCATTTCGCCCCGCTGCATGAGATCAAAGAACTCTTTCGTTCCTTGAAACGGCCAATCACATTGCCCGAGAATATAAACGGAGGCTTGCTTCGCATGTCTCGCTTTGGCAAGTAATGCAGCCGCAGCAGGGATTGGTGAGTTATTACCGACACCGATAACTTCGTGATTACGCAGCTCTCTAGCCAAGTAACAGATCATGGCTTCCTCCGTGGAATACGAAGACAACTTCGCCTGCTCCATACGAGTCATATGATACCTTACCTCCCGTCATTACGTGTTAGATAAGCCGTTCACATACTCCTCAAAAGAAGCTTCCGCACTAGAAGCTTCCATATAAATGGAAATCGCCTCATCATCTACCTCATAGTAGCCTGGACAAGCCGTAGGCAAAGCGCCACCAGGTGCATGAATGATACCGCTGAGGAACAGCGATGGGATGAACGCTACACCATGGTTAGCTTCACGCAGCAGCTCTTCAGGGGACACAATCTCTTCCACTGAAGCAAAAGCCTTGAATGAAGCTTGCGCGAGCACTCGATTGTTCTGCGCTGGGTGAGCAATCACATTGCCGAGCGTATCTGCCTTATAGCCGTGAAAAATTGCTACGTCTGGTCGAATTGCCGGCACAATGGCAATACTCTCCTCCGCATTGTATGGATTTTTGATCTCATGAAAATCCGGTCTAATAAGCATGTAATCCGTCCCTAGCAACCCTCGCACTGGCGTGAAGGGGATACCCGATGCACCTGCCCCAATTGCTGCAGTCAGCGTTGGACAAGCATGCTCCAATCCAACTATCGCGCCTTGCTCGAATTTACGCCGGAAGTTCAGCCCAAACCCATACTCTCCCATCGAAATCTGTGAGAATTCCACACTCGATACCACACCTGCTCCGATCAGGAGATCAGCATTCACTGCCGCAGCCCCCGCACAAACAAGATATAACTCACGCCTCTTGGCCCGGATGATTTCATGAATGAGGGCCATCGGAGACATCTCCATATTGCCGCTTACGGCAAGCTTCGTACCATCCGGAATCTGTGCAACCGCTTCTTGGATGGAAATTATTTTGGATGGCACATGCCTCACTCCCTCTTTCAAGAAAACTTCCATTCTTACAATGGATAATGACAAGCCGCATAATGACCTGGTGCAATCGGCGCTAATTCAGGAACAACTTCTCGGCACAGAGCCGTCGCCGCCGGGCAGCGTGTATGAAAGCGGCAGCCGGATGGCGGCCTCGCAGGTGATGGCATTTCGCCTTCCAAGGGCACGAAGCTGCGCTTACGTTTGGGATCTGGCACTGGAATAGCGGACAGAAGCGCCTTCGTATAGTGATGGGCAGGATGCGTAAACAATTCATCGGTTGGTGCAATTTCAACTAGCTTTCCTAAGTACATGACGCCAATACGATCCGAAATGTAGCGAACAATATTAAGGCCATGTGCTATGAACAAATACGTCAAATTCATGCGTTGCTGAATATCTTGCATCAGATTGACGATCTGTGATTGAACAGAAACATCTAAGGCGGACACAGCTTCATCAGCTAAAATGAACTTCGGATTCAGTGCAATCGCACGAGCAATCCCAATTCGTTGACGCTGCCCGCCTGAGAATTCATGCGGCAACCGATCATACCAAGACGGATTCAATCCCACTAGCTCCATAACGGACTCTACTTTGGCTCTTTTGGCAGATCCACGTAAAGACTCGTGCACCCAGAAGGGTTCACCGATGATATCTCCCACTTTCCAGCGTGGATTAATGGAGCCATAAGGATCCTGAAACACAATTTGCATGTCCCGTCGCGTTTCCTTCCACCCCTGGGAGCCTGATTGAATGAGATCTCGGCCTTCAAAATGAATACTGCCCGCTGTCGCTTTCTCCAGCTGAAGTAGTACACGGCCTAGCGTGGATTTCCCGCAACCGGATTCTCCGACGAGTCCGAAGGTTTCCCCTTTACGAATGTCAAAAGACACATCATCAACCGCCTTAATGGAAGTGCGGCCTCGCCCAAACCATCCTTGACGGATCGGGAAATATTTCTTCACGTTCTTCACTTGAAGCAACGGAGGTTCCGAGCTCAGCGCCCAGGCATCAACACGTAGCCCTTCATTAACATGAAGCTCGACAGAATCGGTCGTTACGGCATCCCCGAAAAACTCGGCCGCCAAATGATCAATCCGCTCCGCATTCCAACAAGCGACCTCACGGCCGTGAAGCTCCTGTAGAGGTGGATCTTCACTTAAGCAGCGATCCGTTGCATAAGGGCAACGGGGATGGAAACGGCAGCCAGTCGGCAATTGAGACAAGCTGGGAATTGTCCCCTTGATCGTATACAGCTTCAAGCCACGCACATTATCCAGTGTGACAATGGAGTGTAGAAGCCCTTGGGTATAGGGATGGGCTGGATTTTCGAACAATTGATGCACCGGTGATTGCTCGACAACCTTCCCCGCGTACATGACCACGACACGGTCCGCCATTTCAGCGGCAATACCGAGATCATGAGTAATCAGTAGAATCGACATCTGGAATTCATCTTTCAGCTCCCGAAGCAAGCTCAAGATTTGCGCTTGGATTGTAACATCCAACGCTGTCGTAGGTTCATCCGCAATGAGCAGTTCGGGTCCGCAAGCTAGTGCCATGGCGATCATCGCCCTTTGGCGCATGCCACCGGAAAGCTCATACGGATATTGCCTCATTCGAATTTCTGGTTCTGGAATGCCCACTCTGCGCAGTAAGGATATCGCCTTTTCCTTCGCTCCCAGCTTCGAAATTGGCTCATGACKGACAATGACTTCGATGATTTGGCTGCCAATTGTGAAGATTGGATCTAACGCCGTCATCGGTTCTTGGAAAATCATTGCGATTTTCTTACCTCGGAGATCACTGATTTCCTTCTGTGACAGTCCTACTAAACTTTGCCCATCGAGCTTGATATCCCCATGTGAAATATAGCCGCCATCATAGTTAATCAGACGCATAATGGACAAAGAGGTAATCGTTTTTCCACTCCCTGATTCCCCAACCAAGCACACAATTTCGCCAGTTCCGATGTGTAAACTAATCTTATTTATCGCATTCAGCGAGCCACCCGCTGTTTGAAAATCAACCGACAAGTTATCTATTTCGAGTAAAGGTTTCATACGCTATGCCCTCGATTTCTTTGGATCCATGCGATCACGAATTTCGTCTCCAATGAGATTAACCACAATCACCAGCAAGGTGATAGCCAGCCCCGGGAACGTAGCCACCCACCATGCTACCGTCATATAGCTGCGTCCTTGGGACAGCATATAGCCCCAATCTGGGATTTCCTTCACCACGCCAAGTCCAAGGAAGCTTAGACCTGTACCTACTAGAATGGAGCTCCCTACACCGATCGTCATCATGACAAGCAACGGAGAGAAGCAATTCGGCAAAATATGACGCAGCATGATTTCAAGATGTGAGGTCCCCACAGCGCGCGCAGCATCAATGAAAGGCCGATTGCGAATCGAGATCACTTGGCTGCGAACGACCCTTGCTTTTCCAGGTATCGTAGCCACACTAATAGCCAATATCACGTTAAAAAAACTAGGTCCGAGGGCAACCGAGATTGCTATCGCCAACAGAATCCCCGGAATCGTCATCAAAATATCATTGAAACGCATGAACAAGGAATCGACAGTTCCGCCCCAATACCCCGCAATAAGTCCGAATAATGTCCCAATACAGCCGCCAATCACGACGGAAACGACCCCCATAACAAGCGACTGCCTGCTGCCATAGATGACGAGTGTCCACACATCACGACCGAATTGATCGGTACCAAGCGGATGTGAAAAGCTAGGCGATTTCAAGAGTTGATCCGTCAGCATTTCCGTTGGCGAGTAAGGAGCAATCCAGGAGGGAACGATGGCACACAAGATCAGAAATGCCAAAATAAATAGCGACAGGCTTAGCAATGCCTTGGATAAGTTAAGCTTTTTCAGCCGAAATCGGAAGCTTAGAAGCTCCTGCCTTTTCCTTAGCAGCCTTTCTGTTGTTACCGTGTTGAACAGCATAAGCGCCAACTCCTTTCATCATTATCCTGACTTACGGACACGCGGATCCACAAAGGAATAGGACACATCCACCATCAAGTTGACCCCAATATTAAAAAGTCCTGTAATCAGAATTGCCGCCTGAATCACCGGAATATCTTTCTGATTGATCGCGTCTACCACTAATTTCCCTAAGCCTTGCCTGGAAAAGACAGTCTCCGTCACAACAGCTCCCGAGAGCATCTCCCCAACTAACAAACCAAGAATCGTAACCGCAGGCAGCAAAGCATTCCGTAACACGTGCTTATAGAGCACGATTTTTTCGGATAGCCCTTTCGCCCGCAGTGTCAAGACAAAAGGTTCATGAATGACCTCCAGTACGCTGTTTCTCACCATACGAGTTAACATCCCAGCACCTGTCACCCCTAAAGCGAACGACGGCAGAATCAGCTGTTTGAAGCTGCCATTCCCTATCGCGGGCAAGAGCTGTAAATGCACCGAAAAGACGAGGATAAGCAGGATACCGAGCCAAAACTTGGGCATGGAGACGCCTAACAAGCTAATGACGCGCACGACATAGTCCAATACACGATTTTGATACACGGCTGATAACACACCAAGAATGAATCCAACGATAATGGCAAAAATAGTGCTCAACAAAGCCAGAGAAAGCGTTGCGGGCAGCTGAGCCAGCAGTCGATCTATAACCGGCTGGCTGTTAGCGAAGGAATGCCCGAAATCTCCCCGAATACTTTTCCACAAATACACGGCATATTGCTGCCAAAGCGGCTGATCTAAGCCAAATTGCGTTCTTAAATAGGCGATGCGCTCAGGTGAGGCGTCCTCACCTGCAATCATCTGGGCCGGATCACCGGGAAGCCAGTGAATGATTAAGAAAACAAGCGTCAACGAACCTAGAATGACTGGAATGGAGACGATGAGCCTGTTCAAGATATACTTCACCATCCGTGACTCCCCCTCGTGATCTTATTTTTGAATCCATGCATCGTAGAACACTGGCCATGCCGGCGAATCGAACGTAATCCCCTTCACTTCTTTCGTGGAAGCAACGGAATAGTTAAACACATAAGTTGGAATCCCATAGACGTTATCAATAATGTACTCTTGTGCGTTTTGATAAATCGTTTTCCGTTTCGCAGGATCCGTTTCCAAGTAGCCCTGCTCCAAAAATTCATCTAATTTAGGATCATTCGTTTTGGCAATATTATTTGCCTTAGAAGGACCTTTGGTCGAGTAAAGTTGTCTGAGTACATCTGGATCACCTGAGAATTGGCTGCCCGCGATCAGGTCATAATCCCCTTTATTGCGACGATCTGTGTATGTCCCCGTAGGCAAGGAAATCACTTTCAACTCGATCCCTACTTGTTTCAGCTGCTGGGTGAATATCGCGATCAAATCAAGTCGCTTCTCGCGGTTTCCTTGTGTATCAATGACTTCGACCGTGAGTCGTTTACCGTCCTTGGAACGGTAGCCATCCGTACCCTTAATCCAACCCGCTTCTTCCAGCGTTTGATTCGACTTGGCTGCATCTACCTTGTAGGCATTCTCCCTAGTCGATGAGTATCCAAACTGCTGAGGAGATAGCGGCGACCAGCCTTGCTTCGAGGTGCCTAAGTAAATCGTCTTCACAGCCGAGTCGATATCCAAGGCCGAGCGGAATGCTTGTCGTATTTTCAGATCATTCCAAGGTGCCTTCTGAATATTTAAATAAAGTGTAAAGTTGGCCTGCAAAAGCTCTGTTTCTTGCACGTTAAAATTACGATCCGCCTTCAAAGCCACGAGATTCTGCGGAGGAATAATGTCCGCCACTTGGACTTGTTTGCTTTGCAGAACGCTTACGCGCGTTGCTTCTTCTTCCACGTATTTCACCGTTAATTTATCTAAGTACGCAGGACCTTGATGCTTCGCATTGGAGGGGCCCCAGTTGTAGTCCTGATTTTTCTCAAGTTCAACTTGTGAGCTAGGTGTGATTTTCTTCAGTTTAAAAGGTCCCGTTCCCACTGGGTTTTGCGGGAAAGCATCGCCATACTTTTTCACAGCTGTTGGAGAAACGAAGCCTAAATCGACCTTGGCAGCATTGCTCAGGAACGGCGCGAAGGTCGTTTTAAAATTTACCTTCACGGTAAATTCATCGATGACTTCCGTTGATTGATACGAGCCAAGCTCGTTCAATGCAATGGACGCTTTGGTCGCTGGATCGATAATCCGATCCCAATTAAATTTCACAGCTTCTGCATTAAACGGCGTGCCATCATGGAATTTCACATCCTTGCGCAGATGGAACGTATAACTCTTTTTATCGGAGGAAAGCTCCCAATCTGTCGCTAACCACGGCTTAATAGTGTGATCAGGAAGCTCCACAACTAAGCTGTCATAAATAGAGCGCATGACTCTAGTCGTTGGGGCGAAGCCCGCTTTGTGCGCGTCCAAGCTGTCCGATGTCACCGTACCTGCAAGCGCCCACACAAGCTCACCGCCTGGCGTCACCGTACCTGTTTCTGGCGATGCACTTTCCTTGCCGGCTTTCGAGGCTTCCCCACAGCCTGTTACGATGAAAGCCGTAATGAATAAACCGCTGACGATAAATCCAATTCTCTTTTTCATATCTTTCTCTCCCTCTAAGCTTAAGCTTGAGCTATTCTCTCTTTTGTATAGCGGTTTACTGGGATTTCAAGCCCTAAATTTCCTCGTAACGTATCACTTTCATACTCTTCCCGATAAATACCGAGCTCCTGCAGGATGGGAACAACGAGTTCCACGAAATCCTTAAGCACACTAGGTATACCCGTGTGAATAATAAAACCGTCGGCTGCGCCTTCTTCAAACCATTGTTGTACCGTATCTGCGATCTGCTCAGGTGTACCGACGAAGGAGCTTCTTGGCGTTGCAAATCGTAGTGCCGTTTGACGCAGCGTCAAATTCTCTTCCTTGGCAATCCGCTTAATTCGATCTGTTGAGCTGCGGTAGCTATTGCTGCCGAGATCGCCGAGATCCGGGAAAGGCTCATCTAACGGATACTGTTTGAAATCGTGGTAGGTAAATGGACGACCCAGCTGATCAAGCGCATCCTCCAACGTCACTAACCCAGCAATTGCCTGATATTTGCTCTCTGCTTCTTCCACCGTCCGTCCAATGATTGGACTAATGCCTGGGAACACGAGAATTTCTTCGCTCGCCCTGCCATAAGCAGCTGCACGTGCTTTAATATCTTGATAAAAAGCTTTCGCTTCCTTGATCGATTCGTGTCCTGTAAATATCGCATTCGCACTTTTCGCCGCTAAATTGCGACCATCTTCTGACCCTCCTGCTTGGAAAATCACAGGCTGACCTTGCTGCGATCGAGATATGTTCAAAGGCCCTTGCACGGAAAAATGCTTACCTTTATGATTCAACGCATGCAGCTTGCTCGGATCGAAGAACTGACCCGTTGATTTATCTCGCGTGAATGCGTCATCTTCCCAAGAGTCCCAGAGACCGCGTACAACCTCCAAATGCTCTTCTGCGATCCGATAGCGCTCATCATGAGCATAGTGCTCATCCCTGCTGTAATTGCGAGCAGCGCCTTCAAGCCCCGTCGTCACAACGTTCCATCCTGCACGCCCACTACTAATATGGTCTAGCGAAGCAAACTGCCTCGCCACAGTGAACGGTTGTGTGAAAGACGCGGTTAGCGTCCCTACCAGACCAATCTTCGAAGTGACGGCACCGAGTGCCGATAAAACCGTTAGCGGCTCCAGCCTGTTTAAATAATGCGGCGCAGATTTTTCCGTAATATACGTGCTATCGACGATAAAAACAAAATCAAATTTGCCTTCCTCTGCTTGCAATGCCTGCCCGGCATAATAATCAAAATCAACACTGGCATCCCCCGGTATTTCTGGATTTCGCCATGTATATTTGGAAGTACCTACACCTGTAATGGTGGCACCGAGTTTAAGTTTTCTTTGATTGGACATGTGTTTCTCCCCCTTATGCGTTTAGCACTTTGGCTTTGCTATTGCGATTAACCGGTACTTCCAGACCGAGATGACCACGCAGTGTGTCATGTTCATATTCCGTTCGATATAAGCCACGCTCTTGTAAAATCGGAACGACCAACTCCACGAAATCCTGCAGCGCTCCCGGTATCCCCACACCAATAATGAACCCGTCAGACGCTCCTTCTTCAACCMATTGCTGAATCGTATCCGCGATCTTCTCCGGTGTGCCCACGAAATTCCCTTTCGGTGTTGCAAAACGTAGTGCAACTTGGCGAAGTGTTAGATTGTGTTCTTTCGCCAATCGCTTGATCTTCTCTGAACCGCCTTGCTGGCTGTTAGCGCCCAGGTCTCCAAGGTCCGGGAAAGGTTCATCCAACGGATATACGCTAAAATCAAAATCATTGAATGGCCGACCTAACGCGATAATCGCTTTGTCGATCGAGACGAGGTTGACCGTTTCTAGGTACTTCCGCTCCGCTTCTTCTTCTGTACGACCAATGATGGGTCGAATACCGGGGAGGATCGAGACATCGTCGGCGCTACGACCGAAGGAAACCGCTCTGCGTTTAATATCCGCATAATACACTTTGGCTTCCTCGATATTCTCGTGTCCAACGAAGATGGCATCTGCATTCTTGGAAGCAAAGTTGCGACCATCCTCTGAGGTACCTGCTTGGAAAATGACTGGCTGCCCTTGCTTCGAACGGGCAATGTTCAGTGGACCCTGTACGGAGAAGAACTCACCTTTGTGATTCAAGGTATGCAGCTTCGCCGGGTCAAAAAACTGACCTGTCTCTTTATTCCGCGTGAACGCATCATCCTCCCAGGAATCCCACAAGCCTTTCACCACATCCACATGCTCTTGCGCAATGCGGTAACGCTTCTCATGCGGAGGATGCTCATCCTTACTGTAATTGTTCGCGCTGCCCGATAGCCACGAAGTGACTACGTTCCAGCCAGCGCGCCCTTTGCTGATCAAATCCAGTGAAGCGAATTGCCTAGCCACTGTGAAAGGCTCGCTATAACTAACGGTCACTGTCGCAACAAGGCCGATTCGTTTCGTAACGGCTGCAAGTGCTGATAAAATCGTCAGCGGCTCGAAGCGATTCAAGTAATGAGGGCTTGATTTTTCTGTGATATGAACACTATCTGCAATGAACGCAAAATCAAATTTCCCAGCTTCCGCTGTTTGTGCTTGATGTTTATAAAATTTAAAATTCGTGCTCGCATCCGTGATCGCTTCAGGATGCTTCCAATCTTCCCAACCTCCGCCTACACCATGAATCATTGCACCTAGTTTAATTTGCTTACCCTTCGCCATTCGAATCAGCCTCCGTTTGTTTATATTTGATTATTCCGATGCACTTAATGGTATTTATCATAAAACAGGATCTTTCTCTTGTACAATTCAAAAAGCTGAACGCTTGATTCATATTTTATGAATATACAAGTAAAACACTTGGATTAATAAGAATTCATGTTATGATAGTTGTAAGAGTTTGTAAAATTGGAAATTCCGATCGTATACTTCACAAATCATGAACCAAAACTTAGGAGAGGACGGGGTTCCTATGGATATTCGTAATATCAAAACCTTTCAAACCATTATCAGGCTCGGCAGCTTTCAGCGTGCAGCTGAAGAACTGCAATACGGCCAATCGACCGTAACGATGCATATACAGAAGCTCGAAAGTGATCTGGGGGTTAAACTTTTAGAACGCGGGAAAAAGCTTACGCTAACGGAGGCTGGCAGACTGTTTCATCAGAATGCTGATCTGTTGCTGAAGGATTATGATTTTCTGCAAGCTTCTATGGATGAACTCGTCAAAGGGGATGCGGGGATCATTCGTCTCGGCGTCATGGAACCCACAGCCAGCTATCGACTGCCACAGCTGCTTGGCCCTTTCCTGCGTCAGCATCCCAAAGTGAAGATCAGCATTCACATTGGCAACACGACAGTGCTTGGCCAGATGCTCCATGAGGGGAGCATTGATATGGCTATTTGCTCGACGCCCAATACGGGATTGGACCATTCCTTCGAGCCTTTTTTCATGGAAAGACTCGCACTGCTCGTCCCAGAAACCCATGCATTAGCCTCGAAACCGTCTATTCGTTTACGGGATTTGCAGAATGAGCATTTACTTATCACAAACTCGCAATGCCCTTATCGTCAAAAGCTAGAGAATGCCTTGCTCGAAAATGGCGGCAGTCCCTACTCCGGCATGGAGATCGGCAATATGGCTGCGCTCAAATACTATGTTCAAGCGGATTTCGGCATCGCGGTTGTTCCTGTCATTTCGGCAACGCCTTGCCCGCAAGGCACTGTTCTTAAAGCCATTGATGATCTAGATTCCGGTTTAGTCACAGGCCTGCTGCGCAAAATGAATGCCAGCACCTTCAGCTTAGCGACCGAGAGCCTCGTCGAGATTTTCCGTAAGGAGCTGAAAAGCGCGGTATCGTCGGCCTCTTGAGGATCTACATAAAAAAGCAGTATTCCTGAGTTAGGAATACTGCTTTTTTATACGTCGTCTTGTTTGATGGATACCTGATCTGGATTGTTTTGAACGTTCTTCCGTTTCCAGTTTTTCGGATTGAGGTAGCTTCTATATTTCTTGGCAACCTCTTTACCTAATAAAATGCCGCCTGTCCAGAAGGTAACCTCGCTGAAAATAAGCAGCCCCGCAATCCACTTGGCCATACCGCCTCCGGTATGTACGAAAAATGGAATGGTAAAAGCACTTATAAAAGCGATTGTCGATAGTATTAACAAGGTGATGCCTAGTTTCTTAGCCATGTCATGTCCCCCTTATGTTTCAAAATAAACCTGATCCTACAGGTCGATGTCTCCTCCTATCATAAGCCCAAGACCTACATAATCTATCGTAACCTCACACATGGCAAAAAGCCACCTATTCCCCAATGGAAAAGGTGGCTTTTCTTTTCAGTTAATTGACATCCGCGGCACATCGAAACCCAATGTTGCCGGTTGAGCTGTCTGGCGTATTTTTGCTTCGTGCAGCCACACGATAGCGATTGCAGTAGGAACGTTGACACAAGTACGAGCCGCCTCGAAGTACTCGCGTGTCTCCGGATGGAGGACCGACAGGGTTGTCCCGTTTGCCCTTCACATGATAGTTCGGGCTGAACCAATCGGAGCACCACTCCCACACATTGCCTGCCACGTTATACAAACCGTAGGCATTCGGCTCGAACGCTTTGACAGGCGCAGTGCCTGCGTAGCCGTCACTTTGATTGTTTTTGTCAGGAAACTTCCCTTGCCAAATGTTACACATATGCTTTCCGCCTGGCTTAAGCTCGTCACCCCACGGATATCGCTTCTGGGCTAGTCCGCCGCGAGCGGCATATTCCCATTCAGCTTCTGTTGGTAGACGTTTGCCTGCCCATTTGCAATAGGCCATCGCGTCGCTCCATGAAACATGGATAACCGGGTGATCCCAGCGATCTTCAACATGGGAGTCGGGTCCCTCGGGATGCAACCAATCTGCTCCCTCAACCACCCACCACCATGGGGTTTGTTGCACTTTATTCTGCACGCGTGCTGCCGTCGCTTCGGACACAAATAAATGAAAAACAAATGACCAGCCAAAGGACTCGGCCTCTGTTTTGTAATTCGTAGCATCAACAAATTGCTTGAAATCAGCATTCGTTACCGCACAAGTGTCTATGTAGAAGGACTTAACGTTAATCTCACGTACGGGTCCTTCGCCATCCGCTGGGAAACCTTCACGGTCGTCCGTACCCATTAAAAATTTTCCACTTGGAATGAGTACCATACCTTCTTTACCAATTGGACCAGCTGCCTCTGGTATCTCAACAGAAATTAAAGCTTCCGGATGTGCCGATGGTTGATCCGATGACGCACGGCTGGCTGAACAGCAAGTTGGTTTATTCGTTTCCATAACGGTCGTCCTCTCAATTTCGTTCTATCAGTTGCATGCTATTAACTAAATATAGCAATTCCGACGAGTGCCGACAATACAATGGTTGCGAGTGGATGCCATTTGTATTTATATACAACGATAAACACACCCGCCGCGATTAAAAGAGTGAATAATACCTGCCACGAAAATAGTTGTTGCGTACGATCTGAGAAGCCAAAGTGAATCGCCGCATAGACGATTAATCCTGTAACAATCGGTCTTAACCCATAAAAAGTAGTGTGCACCGCTTTACTTTGAACTATTTTATAAAAGAAAGAAGAAATGATGAGGACAATAACCAACGACGGCAATACGATGCCAATCGTAGAAATCATAGCACCAAGAATGCCATCTGCTTGATAGCCAATTATTGTGGCTGTGTTCGTTGCAATCGGCCCAGGCGCCATCCCTGCAGTAGCCACACTCTGAGCAAAATGCTCTGTAGTCATCCATTCATGCTGCTCGACCTCATGTTGAATGATCGGAATCATCGCATAGCCGCCGCCGAATGACATGAATCCTATTTTCAAAAAGGTAATAAACAGCTCCCATAACACCATCTACATCGCCACCTTTCTTATATCCCATCCGCGATATAATAATCGTAGTAGGTGTAGCCATTGTAGGAAGTGTGTACAGGTTCTTTGCCTTTTTCCAAACTAACTTTGAAGCCAAACGTTTCTTTCACTTTGACGAAAATAAATCCAATAAACAAACCAATGAGAATCATGAAGAGCGGATTGATGGGAAGCAGCAACAGAATCGCTACCGTGCTAATTGCCGTAATTAACGTAGTTTTATCAAAAATAGCCGAACGTGCCATATTGTAAGCCGCCAACACGATGAGTCCAATGATTGCTCCATGAATGCCTTTGAACGCGGCCACGACTTTCGGATCTGCCTGCATGAATAGTAAGAAAAAGCTAAGTACTAATGCGATTAAAAAGGTTGGCAAAGCAATGCCGATGACGGCTGCTACAGCACCTGGAATTCGCGCCAAGCGGTAGCCAATAAATGCCGATGCATTTACGCCAATCCCGCCAGGCGCTGAGCCTGCAACCGCTATGATATTGGATATCTCGTCTTCCGCGATCCAAGCCTTTTTATCAACCACTTCCCGCTCAATGACGGGAATCATGGCATATCCCCCGCCAAACGTGGAAGGTCCGATCTTAAGAAATGTCCAGAATATATCCAAACAAAGGTGTAATTGTTGTTTCTGCATATGGATTCCCCCTCTAGCCCATTTGTATGGTAACTCAATTATACTCCACTTAACTCCAAAATGGAATAAACAATTTGTTCGGATGGAGATTTTTGAAATTGACCGGCGGTTTCAATGCGGAATTAATTCCTATAATCCGATAKATTCACTTAGTTTAACTCAATGTGATTTTAAGTTTTTGTAAGGGATAGCGCTAGATGGGCTCGCGTAAGTCGATTTTTTCGACTTACAGCCTACGGGCGGCGCTTTCGAGCTCGCGCTACACCCAGTAGTCCGATTTTATCGAACTAATCACACATTCCGCGTTACAGAACCTTAATTGGTCCGAAAAAGCCCAACTAAATTGCCTCAAACAACCCTGACGTGGGGAAAGTAGCTTATTAGTTTGCTAGAATCGGACTAATGGCATTTTCTTACTCGTAGTCACCAATTTAGTTCGGAAATATCGGACTAATGCCCTGCGAAAGCATAAATAGCCAAGAGATGGACATCCATCTCTTGGCTTCTCCTGTACTTGTCAACAATCTGATTACCTGCCTGCCAGCACCTTTTACCTCTTACCTGCCACGCTAGTACTCAACTCACTCACTAGAATCTAGTATATTCTCTCTTCACTACATTCTACTATATCCTCTCTTCACTACATTCTACTCACATACCACCCAAATTGAATCCCACTACTTTTCACCCTCAGCACAGAACCATGCCTGGCCCCCTTGGGCACATTCACTTGTTCCGTAACATCATCCCACGAGTTCAGATCCTTCGAGCGGAAGGCACCGTAATAATGCTCCTGGAATCCATCTACAAGTAGAATCCATTCTTTGCTTTCATCACGATCCACAGAGTAAAGCGTCGGTCCTTCGGTAAGCGCTGGTGTGATCAACTCGGATATACCAGTAATTGTCGGAGTATCACTCAACTCCTTAGCTACTATACAGGAACGGATGGCTTTGTTCGCAGTTCCTTGCTCATTCTGCCCGCGCTCGTCTTTGAACAGCATGACATAACGATCAACAAGATCCATAACTGTCGCGTCGATGACGTTATAGCCTGGATCGAAGAACAGCTGTGCTTCCGAGAAATCCTGGAAATCCGTCGTTGTCACCGACCAGATGCGATGATTTCGCGGTCCTGTTCCCACCGTTGAGGACCATACGATCCGGTACGCCTTCTTGACAGTATCGTAGAAAGCTTCCGGTGCCCAAGCATTTTGCGTCTCAGGCAGGTGCTCCATCACAGGAATCAACTTAGCATCGTGCCATTGCATAAGATCGTGTGACCAAGCGCAACCTAAGCTATTGCTCTGCCAGCCGTCTGTCCAGAGAAGATGAAACTTACCTTCATCATCTTCGATAAGGAACGGATCACGCAGCTGCCCTGTGCCGATCGGCGACTCCCAGATACGACCTCCGCCGTTCATTTCGCGCCACTGGTAACCATCTTCACTCGCAGCCAGAAACAGCTTTTCTTCTTTTTCCGTAAAATAACTGAATACGTACACGTAGACTCATACTCCTTATTTACATAACATCTCTTCTTCCCTAAGCCACTTGTTTATGAAAGACGAAGTTAGAGGCTTCCATGCTTTCAACGATATCCAGTGCACATATTTGCTCATAGGCCGAAATCAGCTTCTCATGCTTTGGACATCGCAAGCTAAAAACCAAATGCATGACCGGGATTTCCCCACCATTTCTTTTCTCGACTAACGGAGAAATAGAACTCTCTGGCATCATTTTGAGATGAATCACCTGTATGCCCTGTTCCCCGAAACGAGCGGTTAATGAGCTGAGGAAACCAGGATGCTCGTTAATCCTTGATGGTCGCCGAGCCCAAGCAAACTAGAATATGCGTTCAAAAGCCTGCCGCATGATTGTTCCATTCCCTTTCAAGACCAATTAAGCCGCCTAGAATGACTGCTAACACCATGCGAATAATTAAGTCTAAATGACTAATTTGCCACACATTATTGGCGGCAGTTATCATTGCGCAACCTCAAGCGGCTCTGCCAACCATTGGTTCAACTTCACAACTTCCGAGCCAGCAAGCATCATAATGCCAACGCCATGATTGTCATTTTTGACGGTGAGCAAATCCTTCTTATAATAGTCAGCCGTAAACGCATATCTCGATCCGCTGCATACACCGTGCACATTCCCTTGCGAATCAATCGCAATGCGAGTAAGACCATCCCACGCCTTCAATGCCGCTACAATGAACCGCTGCGGCTCTTGGAGCCAACCAAAGCGAACACCACGAGCAAATGAATAAGCGAACATTGCTGTACAAGAAGCTTCCTCATAAGCATCTGTATCATTTAAAACCTGATGCCATAGACCGCTTTCCGCTTGAAGATCCGCATATCCACCACACAGCTCATTGAAGAAATCCACAAGCGCTGGTCGTGCTTCATGTGAATCTGGCAATGCTTCCAACACCTCTGTTAGCGAAAAAAGTGTCCATCCATTGCCACGTCCCCATGGGATCCCAGTCGCCATACCATATTTAAAATCAAAGACGTGCGACATTATGCGTTCTTCCGGCATGTATAAGTACTTGCGGAACAGCAAGAATTGCTTCGCAGCTTCATCAAGCGCTTCCGATACGCTAGTAATCCGAGCATAACGGCACAGAAACGGTGTGCTCATGTAGAGATCATCTGCCCACATCGTATTTTCCGAGTATTCGTCCTGACAGATCCGATAAAAGGCGCCGTCTTCCTTGCGTTCCAACCCGTGGAAGATGAAATTTGCGATACGATTCGCAATAGCCATGAAGTTCTGATCCTCCCATTCCTGATACGCCTCCAACATCGCGGAGCCAAAGGAACCGCAGTTGTCGAGCATTTTCATCATAACCAATTGTTGATTAATCGCGGGGAACCCATACTGCTCACGATCCCATAGAGAATACGCGAACATGTCTGTACAACTTTGAACATGGTCCAGTGCGTACTGTGTAATATCTGAGCGCTCTAATAAGCGGCCTGTTTGCAACAGCCCATAAATCGTAACACCAAGCGGATAATCCCAACGTGCATAATTCGTCACATTGCCAACTGTCCATTTATTGCTCAGCATGGCATTCTCATAGTAAGGGCGAATCCATGTGTCAGGACGATCCAAGCGCCAATAGGTTTTCTCTTCGGAATTCACGTCGATTGTATACACGCGATCTGTCTGTACCAAATCCTCGTATGATAAGGAAACGTTCGCAGACAGAGGGCCTAGGTACAACCAAGGGTCTGCAGCGCCATGAACTTGCTTCGGTAAACTGAGCGGGACAATCTCTTCACCGATAGAAGTCTCCATCGTGAAGCCCCAAGCGTGATTACCACAATCACTCCGAATGAGTAGATGATGTTGACCATAAGAAAGCGGCACCTCGACATGAAAGTTGCCTGGCTCCGTAAGCTCCAGCACTAGTTTGCCTTCCAGCCAAACCGTTAGCTCTCCAGTTGCACTGCCCTCGATTACGCAGGTTTCTCTGCCCGGTCTGACATTGTTCAGCTTCGTCCAAGCAAAAGCCTGTTTACCAGGCTGTCTCCCAAACAATCGCTCGCAGACAGGCAGTAAGAGCTCATTCTCATCCCATTCACGATTAGGCAGCCAACGTAGGCCATTATTCTTCTCTGAGGACATCGCATCTGGCAAGGAACGCCCCTCGAAAATATCGTTGTCAATGGGCGAGGAAAATACCCATCCCGCTTGCCCTTTACGTTCTGCGAACGGAGCTAGCACGTTCAGAATGCGTACCTTCGCCTCATCAGAACCGAATAAACAGCCGAAACCAGCAGCCGTATGCTTCGCTTTGATAAAGAGACGATTCCAACCTTTGACGAAGTCCAGATTTAACTTCACAGTCGCATCCGGCTTAATCTCGTCAATGACCGTTGAGCGATACGTCAGCTCATCATTGAAGTAAAACTGGATCGGCCCCAAACAGCCCAATAAAACATCCAGATTACGTTCACCATCACTCCAAACTAAGGCATAGGCATAAGAGAATTGACCGGGCTTTGCTTCAGGAAATCTGCGGCCCAAATCGAGATCAAACATCCCTTTTTCATTTTGCAAAACGCCCCCTCGGCTGAATGCTCGAAATGCGAAGGGGACAGGTGGATTCGCACCAATGTAGCGATCTGCAAGCACTTTCAATGTTTGTTTATTGTCATTCCCTAAACGGGTTTGTATACTCTCTTGTTCATTGAAATAGGTCGTCATAACGAACTCCCTTTCTACAGTAGACGGATCTTGAACGTCCGATCATAAGGTGTAACCAAGTTGATATGGACATATTGGCATCCTGGTGGATGTTGATCTTCACGAACGATAGGCAGGATATGTTCATAGGCACCTGAAGAAATTTCAATAACATCTCCCTCTGCTTCGTACGTCATCGAACCGCTTCGCGGGAAGTACTTGCCTTCTTCCCCTGCCAGCAAATCATCGCCACTCACCGCACCTTCATTTCCGAAAATGAAGGTCACTTGCGCGAAAACGTCCTCCCGCTCATCAGACGATACGTGGATCGTCCATTCGGAGTCTCCTGTGTTCACTATTTCCGCTTGCAGTTCAAGCTTCTGCAAATGAGTCATCGGCCGATGCTGATGCGGTAGCAAATACCACGGACTGATGGTTGAACCCTCCGTCCCTGCAGGCAGCAAATGACGCGGAATCGGACCGTTATAGCCTTTTTCCAACACCGTATCCAGCTTATATCCACCTTCGCTCGCTGTCAGATTCGTGAACTTCACAATGCCTGGTGAGAACGAAGTAGACAATTTGACACCGAGTAACCTTGCTTTCCCATGGCGCAACGAGAAGAAGGATGGCGTCTGCGACATGATCGTTACACTTTGATCCAGTTCACGAATCCGAACCAACGGAGCTCCGAAAGTGAGATGCATGCTGCTATGCTGGATGTGCATATGATGGCCAACCGCATCGATTTGCTGCAAATGTTCCTTCATAGGATGCTCGGCATTTATCATTTTCACATATCGATCAAGCAGCGGTGCTCGTTCAATGTGAGATATATCCGCTTCGGGATAAACGAGAATACTCATCAGCGGATGGTTGTTCACGCCTTCGTAGAAGCCTGTGATGTAGGATCCCGCATAATCGGCCATGGCCGCAAAGATGGGATCCTGATCATGCGCCGCCATTAAGCGATAAATCGGAAAGTAGTTCGCCATCGTAGCAGTCTGACCGAAATCCTGACGTCCTGAGTAGTCCGTTACCACTTCACCAGACGGGTGAATTAAGTACATCATCATACGAAGATTACTTCGCACACATGCGATCAGTTCAGGACGGTTCATCAAACGACCCGTATGATAAAGGGCAATATTGCTAACTGCGTTATAGATCCCGTTGCTGCGCTCTGTCCATTCCCCATCTTCGGTAATATCTAATCCTTCAGCTAACCAGTCTTCCGCTCGTGCGATCAACTCGTGCTGTGGGAAAATTTCAAATAATAGACATAGTGCAGCGGTAAGCACCCATCGATGATTCGGCGTGTGACAACCACCAGTCAGCATGGCTGGTATCGTGCGCTCTAAGAAGAGCTTCAGCTTAACTGTCACTGGCTCAAGTTCAGCCCAGTCGTGTTTGTTAAGCAGTTGGTACATTTGTGTCACACCACCGACTACGAACGCGGTATCGGGGGGAGAATTATAATTCGTAGAACCCAGTGAAACCGTACCATCCGCATGTTGTCTGTTCAGCATGAACGCCACCGCTTTATCCAATGCGTTCAATAGCAAGCTATCCTGATAATAGCGAGAATCCGGGTTCACCAAAGCAGACGCCCAGCCAGCTATCATTCGCGGTGTACTCATGTGATTCGCCCGGGCAATGCCCGTTTCATCCATAATACCACCGTAATATTTGGATTGCGGATCAAGAATCTGCCCCAGAAGCGTAGCTTCCGTTAATTCATCATTCAAGCTAACTAAGCGATTATAAATAGGATCCACGTAGGTCACCTTACCCTTTCCTAGCTGCGATTTTACTTGTGATGAGGTTGTGACTCTCATGAATTTCATTCGGCTCGCATAGCGCTTTTAATTCATATACTTTCACTTTGGCATAATCGATGGCTTCTAGGAAATGGTCGAAATAGTGTAGGTCCTTGCTRTGAACATAAGGACACCAATGATCGGCAAGTTCCAGCGTTTCATGGATGTGTACACCATAAATATATTTCTTCACTTCTTGCAGTTCTTTGAGATTATCGTATAAGCCCATTCGGTCCATCATCATCGCATGGCCGATATCGTACCATAAATATACAGGACTGCCTGCCAAGTTTTCGCAGATCGTCTTCGCTTCCATCAAAGAAGGCATCTGATACGATCTAGAGCGAGTTTCAATGCCGATTGCGACATTCCAGCCTTTTCGAGCCGCATGCTCGCTTACAATCTCCAAACTTTCTTGAATTCTTTGCGTATACAATGGACTCAAACGATCTCGTCTTTCGATCATGACGCTCCACAGTTTCTGGTACTCCGGTGAATCCTTGCCGTGATCTCGATAAAGCCTTTTCAAATCCACATCAATGTTATAGTCAAAAGGTACTTCACCTGGGTGCACGACCACAGCTTTGGCCCCATATCGGTTGGCATATTCCATAGAACGGATTAGTAACTCCACGGAACGCTTACGCTTCGCTTCATCATCGAACCCCAGCATGACGGAATCTGTATCATAATCCTTATCATTGATGAATGGGAAAACGTTGTGCACACTGGATACACCAATCTCACCCTTCTCAATCATCGGCTCAATCGTTGTCATCATTTCTTCCGTAACGTTATAGTTAAGCTCAACATTGCGAAAGCCCAGTTCTTTAATTTCCTCAATCATGCCACGTCCTACCGTGTGCTTCTTGATGTTCCAACAGGTTGAAAAGGAATATTCCCCTTTATCGATCATGTCTCTTCCTCCTAAAAATTTTTCTATATTGAAAGAAAGGTCAGAATTCCCTTACTGCTCTGAAGGGGATGCTCTGGCCTTTCCTTGGGATACGGTTTTATTCTGAAAGGTCACTCAACTTCATCACAGCACCATAACGTGCGGATAAAGTCGATGCTTCCATTAAACGGGTCAAATCAAAAGCAAGTTCAATATTCTCTGTCGCCATCGTTCCTTGCTGTATATGGGATACCCATTGTTCGAAGGCAGAAGGCAGCTTTGGTAAATCGGTCACCTCTTGCCACCCTGCAGCTGCTTCACCTGACATTTTGGAGCTGCGGATGCGTAATTTATCGTCCGTTCGGGCATACATAAGGTTACCTTCTGTTCCTTGAATCTCCATATCAAATTGCGAATAGCTGTTAACAAATCCAGCTTCCACAATGCCCAGTGCACCGCTTGGATAACGTAATGTGACTACCGCACTATCTTCAACTTCGCGATCGGTGATGTAGCCGAAGCTTGCACTAACGCTTTCTGGTAATCCTAGAAACAAACGAGCTAAGTACATCGGATGACACCCCAGGTCCATCAGCGCTCCCCCACCGCATTGCTCCAAGTTGAAGAAATGAGATGGAAGTGCTCCGTTTGGATGTTTGTCTGTTCGCAGCGCACCATTATGTGCAAGTCGAATCCGTACAGTGGTAATCGTGCCTAGGAGACCTTCACGGATACACGTTAACGCCGCTTGTACGAATCCCATGTAAAGACGCGGTAAGGACACGGATAGCTTGACCCCGGTTTCCTCTACTACGGCAAGTATTTCTTTGCATTCTTTGGTGGTTGTAGCTACCACTTTTTCCGTGAATATGTGCTTACCTGCTCTGGCAGCTGCGATAATGACCTCATGATGTCGATTCGTTGGCGTACCCACAATAACAGCATCGATCTCAGGATTTCTCAACAGCTCATCCAAGTTTCTGTAAAAGGGAACACCGAGTTCCTCGGCCTTCACTCGACCTCGCTCCCCAATTTCATCCCAAACAGCAACAATTTCGGTATCCGCATGTTCGGCAGCTAGACGTGCATAATCTTTGGCATGGACGTGCCAGAAGCTCAACATCGCTACTTTCATCATAGTTCGACTGCGCCTCTTTTCTAATGTTTTAGTCAAAATAGACAGCTTTACCCGTGCGATTCGATTCATAGATCGCTTCAAGAATCTCAGAAACGACACAGGATTGTTCTGGTGTCACGACCGGCTCTGTATCATTGATGATGGCATTAATCCATAAACGGATTTCTTTATCCTGCATCGTTTCTTTCTTACCTTCATAGAAATCTGCGCCTTTCGCTTCGAATTGCATGTGGTTCACATAGAGGCGGCTATGCTTTTCGCCATTAATACGTAAGCCATCCTGCATATCGGCACCGCCTTCGGTACCGCAAAGCGTACATTTCGCTTCCTTCGTATCGAGTGTATTGAGCGCCCAGCTTGCTTCCACCATAATGGTCGCACCATTTTTCATCACGATCATAGCAAAAGCTGAATCCTCAACTTTGAACTTCTCTGGATCCCAGGGACCCCAAGAATTTGCCGCATTTTCCTTACGCGAAAGTTTATGATAAGCGGTGCCAAGCACCACCTTAGGTTCATAGTTATTCATTAACCAAAGCGTTAAATCGAGCGCATGCGTTCCAATATCAATCAGCGGCCCGCCGCCTTGTTTCTCTTCATCCAAGAATACCCCCCAAGTGGGAACACCACGTCTGCGAACAGCATGTGCTTTTGCAAAATAAATGTCACCTAAATCGCCATCTTCAATAACTCGTTTCAAATGTTGACTGTCTGCACGGAACCGATTGTTATACCCAATTGTTAATTTTTTACCCGTACGTTTCGCAGCTTCCACCATGCGGCGACCATCTGCGGCTGTTTTGGCCATCGGTTTCTCACACATCACATGCTTGCCTGCTTCCAATGCCGCAATTGAGATTTCGGCATGTGTATCATTCGGTGTACAGATGTGAACCACATCAATCGTTGGGTCTGCGAGTAATTCGCGGTAATCATCATAGACTCTGGCTCCAGGTGCGCCAAATTTCTCAGCTGCCTTATGTGCACTTGCCGGAAAAATATCAAAAAAACCGATAATTTCGACTTGCTCAATTTTGCTTAAGCTGGGTAAATGTTTCCCCGTTGCAATGCCGCCACAACCGATGATGGCTACTTTCACTTTGTTCACTGTTAGTTCCTCCCATGATGTATTGCTGATATCTCCCTATTAAAGAAGATGCTGGACATCGAGAAGCTGCCTGACATGCAGGCAGTCCTAATCGATATCCAGCTTCTCTAAGGTACGATTACTTCACAAACTCCATTTGTTGTTTTACAATTTCCTTCGCATCTTTAGCAAGGAAAGCTGTATCTTTGTTCTCTGAATACCATTTGTTCATGAAATCCTCAAGCTGTTTGCCGCCTGCTTTATCCCAAGCTGCTTTTGAATCGTTAATCGCTTGTTCTGGTGAGTATTTAGCACCGCTAAGAATAGCCTTAACGAAGAAATCGTTTTTCTCTTTAAGAATGGTTGTATTAATAACATTAAGATCGGCAGGAAACACAGGCATATGATCCCCTAGTGTAATCCCTGGATACTCTCTTGCTGGATCGAAGTAGATCTTCTGAGCAGCTTGAAACAATTGCAAGTAGGCTTTTTGTTCAGGCAACAAATCAGGATTAGATAGACCGCTCAAGACATAATTACATTTATCCACACCAGATGAGAAGAACATGGCGTAATCTAAAGCATAAGCAACCTCATTTTTCGACTTATCTGGATCTATAACTTGCGGACAGCCGTTTGCTGCTTTTTTCCAGTGAGTTCCTTCGTCGCCGAAGATCATTTTACGAGCATTTTCCGGCTTCATCATGAAGTCAAGATAGCGTCCTACCGCTTCTGGGTCCTTCGCCTTCGCATTCACAACTGTTGTCATTTGAACTGGATTATCGAAGGCACCCGTGAATGTTCCCATTGGGGATTTCGGATAGCCTAATGGCGCCACTTCCCCAGTAGGGTTGTTCTTTTTGAAAGTAGCTAAGTCAAGATCCTGGGAAAACTTGACGAAGATCCCCATTTTTCCATTCAGGAAGTCCTGCTTGGCCTTATTACCGTCTTTATCATTAATATAATCTTTGTCTACAATGCCAGCATCATAGAGACTCTTCTTAAAAGTAAGGGAAGCCTGTTCTTTGTCCCATGCACGGACAACTTTACCATCCTTAATATCCCAAGCAAGCAATGTTGCTGAAGAACTCTCGCCGAATATCTCATTGATGGCCTGCTCGGAATACGTGCTCATGTTCATGCCGTACGTATCTTTCTTGCCATTGCCATCTGGATCTTGCTCAACAAACGCCTTCGCCACCGTATATAATTCTTCCGTTGTTGTCGGCATACTTAGATTCAGCTTTTTCAACCAGTCTGTACGAATGTAAAGTACATGCGCAGCTACCGCTTCTTTTACCTTACCAATCTCGTAAAGCTTGCCATCTGGCTTAGTCCCTGCTTTTTTCAACTGTGGATATTGGGTAAGTAATTTCTGGTATTCGGGCATGTATTGCAAGATATTGTCGATAGGCATTAGTTGTTTTTGGTCATACAAACTGCCTCTGAATGGTGTATTATACTCGTTGATGATATCCGGAGCAGAACCGGAAGCAAACAGAACATTCAATTTTTTCGTAGAATCACTACGTAGGATTGGGACTTGCTTTACATTGGCAGGTCCATTTTGGTTAATGAACTTGGTCCAGCGATTCTCTTCATAGGTGCCCTCCGATGCTGGGACACCTCCCCGATCATAAATGGTGACCGAAACATCTCCGCGCTTAGCTGGTGTTGCTGCGGCTGGCTTACTTGAAGTGTTTGGCGCAGTTGATGCTTCTTCTTTTTTGTCGCTGCTGCAACCAACTAATGTTGCCCCTAATGCGACTACCCCTACTGACATTCCAAGCCATAGTTTCTTGTTTTCCATGTGCATTTTCCCCCTAGAATGTTTTATATTAACGCTTAAAAAAACKGGAACACCTGTTTTTAACCTTTAACAGATCCTAGCATAACTCCCTTGACAAAATACTTTTGCAAGAAAGGATATACGACCAGCATTGGTACAACCATGACAACAACACCGACTGCTTTCACCATCTCCGTTGCAACGGTTGCTTGTTCCTCTAAATTAAGCGAAGGAGAGTTCAACAAATCATTCTTCTGCAACATCCCTTGGACAACTACGGTTAAGTTCATCATCTCACTTTGATTGATGTACATGAGCACATTCATAAATGAATTCCAGAACCCAATTCCATAGAACAACGCAAGCGTAGCCAGCATAGKAAGAGAGAGCGGCAAGATGATCCGAATAAGTAAGGAAGTATCGTTACACCCATCAATTCGTGCAGCTTCCTGCACTTCATATGGAATATTCTCGAAATAACTTTTCATAAGAAGCATGTTGTAGGTACTGATGAATCCGGAGAGCCATAAAGCCCAATAGGAGTCAATAAGGTGCATGTTCTTAATCACCAGATAGGTGGGAATCAACCCCCCCGAGAACAGCATAGTGAACACCATACCCAGAACCAGATAGCGTCGACCCATTAAATATGATCTAGACAACGGATAGGCTGCTAAAATCGTACCCAACAAACTCAATACCACACCAATCACCGTGATGATGATACTATTTTTAAAAGCACTCCAAGCAGGGCTGGCGATGAAGAATATTTTATAGGCTGTTAACTCTAAGCCCACTGGCCAGAAGAAGACATGACCTGATTCAACAGCTGACCGTTCGCTTAGCGATAKGGCTATAATATGAATAAATGGCAGAATGCACGTTAAGGCGATTAATCCGAGTACGAAATAATTGATTGCATAAAATATTTTTTCTCCGTTTGTCGCTTTCATATAAATCCTCCTTCCACGGATGTTAAACTTGATACCTACATGATTCTAGAAGAGTGCCTGATCGAATTTCTTCGCGATCCGATTAGCTATTAACACGAGACTGCAACTAATAATGGATTCAAAGAATCCCATTGCTGTTGTTAAACTAAACTGTGCATTGCCCAAGCCAATTTTATAAATATACGTACTTATGACTTCCGATACATCCGCTACCCCAGCGTTCTGTAGGTTATATACTTGGTCAAAACCTACTTCCATAATCTTCCCCATCGCTAAGATGAGCAATAAGATAATCGTGTGACGAATGCCTGGAATTGTGACGTGCCACATTTGCCGCCACTTCGCAGCCCCATCCATTGCAGCTGATTCATAAAGTGAAGGATCAATCGTCGTTAGTGCAGCTAAGTAGATGATGGTACTGAAGCCCATTTCTTTCCAAATGCCTGATCCCACAAAAATGGCTAACCATGAATTGGATTCATAGAGGAAGTTAATCGGTTCCATACCGAACAAGGCAAGCACCTTATTAATCGAACCATAATCTGTTGCGAATAGAGACAACACGATGCCGGAAACAATAACCCATGAGAAGAAATGCGGTAGATAGACAATCGTTTGTACCCATCGTTTGAACCAAGATTTTCTTACCTCATTCAGCAAAATAGCAAGGAATATCGGCATTGGGAACCCGAACACCAAACTCAGAAAACTCAACCAAAACGTATTCCACATAATTTGGAGCGTATTTGAGCTAGAGAAGAGAATGTGGAAATTCTTCAATCCCACCCAAGGGCTGTTTAAAATTCCGTCAGCGAAGTTGTAGTTTTTGAAAGCGATAACAAGTCCGCCCATTGGCCAATATTTGAATAAAATATAGTAAGCAATTACAGGGACCAGCATGATAAACAAAGGAATATTCTGCTTCAGCCTTCTTCGGCGTTTTAGTCGCAAGGCATCTAATTCACTTTGTGTCATCTGGATTTTAGGAGTTTTAATAATATTCCCATTCATGTTTGCTTCACTCCTTTACATCAATCTTATAAACTTATCATATAAGTTTTCATAGGAAAAACCCTTAAAAAATTATAGAAGAAACTATAAATTCATTGGGTCATTTCTAGTGGATTTTTCCACATAAATAATGAAATATCTATAGATATTTGTGCTTGGGATCAACTTTTCGCGCTGAGGGACTAGCTCACCCTGCGAATGGAAATTAAATGGAAAAATGGACCTCTGTCAAGAAAGTAGACACCTGCTAAGAGAATTAACCAACACTTTTATAGTAGTTTTCTTCGAATCGAACGGGTGAAAGGTAACCCAAAGAACCATGGATCCTTTTACGATTATAAAAAAGTTCAATGTATTCGAACATA